>JBJEBO010000203.1:0-13240 GCA_051870155.1 Candidatus Cryptobacteroides sp. | reverse complement strand
ATACATCCAGGATGAGACCGCGGGAATCGAACTAAAAATCGGGAAAAACGGATTGTATAATGAATACAAGCCGGGACAGACCCTTTATGTGGACTGCAACGGACTCACCGTCGGAGATTACAACGGAATGATACAGATAGGCTACAAGGACCCTACCGGCGAATATGAAACCTCATATTTGGAGCATTCCTACATCATCGACACCCACATTTTTAAAGGTCCTTATGGCGATCCTGTGGAGCCGAAGGTAATCACGGACCCAAATCAGTTGAGTCTTGCTGAGAATCTTGGTCGCCTGGTGACTATTAAGAATCTCACCTATGGCAATGAGATTTTCTGTCTGATTTATGTAAATCCGAATCTCTCAGGAGAGGCGAAGAAAGCCGCTACCAACCGCATCTTTATTTCAACAGACTACAACGAGTTGCCAAAAACCTGGGGCGTAACTACCTGGGCTATGTCCAAAACCTTATTCACGAAATATCTCTATGCGGGCAATTTCGATGATGCCGAACTTCAGGACGGTTCGAAGAAGGTGAGCCAGTTCAAAAATGCAGATGGCACATATTCGATTATCCCTACTGCATATTCAGTGAGCCAATATTTCAAGATGGGGTCGAAGGAAGTTCAGGTTCGCTCAAGTGGATTCGCCCGTTTTTCTGATGAGGAAATCGATCCGGATGTACGATCAGGCAAGAAGAAAGTTGATTTCACCGGCATCCTCACCGACTATCAGGGGTCGCCTCAGTTCACTCTCATAGACCTTGACGGTGTCTATGTCCACGACTGATGATCACCTACGGACACAATACCGCAGAAAAATCAATAATTAAATTTATATGAAAAAAATAGTATTATCAATTGCAGCAATGATGGCACTGGTTTCCTGCAACAATTCAAATCCGTTCTTCGAGGAATGGAATACTCCGTATGGAATACCTCCATTTGACAAAATCGAGATTAAACACTATATGCCGGCAGTCAAGGAAGGCATAGCTCAGCAGGAGGCTGAAATCCAGGCTATTATCAACAACCCTGCAGCACCTGATTTCGAGAATACGATAGCTGCTATGGACCATAGCGGAATGCTTCTCGGCAAGGTTTGCGGAGTGCTTTTCAATGTGAGCGAGAGCGATGCTTCAGATGAAATCAATGCTGTTGTGGAACAGGCAATGCCTTTGATTTCAGACTTGAATTCATCCATTTATATGAACCCGGCTCTTTATGACAGGGTGAAAGCAGTTTATGAGGCAGACCAGAGCGGTTTGACCCGCGAGCAGCAGATGGTCCTCAAGAATATCTATGAGAGCTTCATCAACAATGGCGTGGGACTCGATGAGGCTTCCCAGGCACGTTTGCGTGAAATCAGCAGCGAACTTTCTGTCCTCGGACTCACTTTCGGTAACAATCTCCTTGCAGAGAGCAATGCCTATAAGGCTGAGATTGGTTCCTCTGTATCAAACTATTATGATGAGATGGCAACCATTTCCGACCGTGCCCTCCGCGAAAAGATGTTCAGGCTCTATTCCAACAGGGGCAACAACGGCAACGCCAATGACAACAAGGCCACATTGCTCCGCATTATGGAACTCCGTATCGAAAAGGCCAAACTTCTCGGCTACGATACTCCTGCTGCGCAGATTCTCCACGACAAGATGGCCGGTGATCCTGCCACCGTTGATAATTTCCTCAGCGGAATAATGGCGGCCGCAATGAAGCGTGCCAAAGAGGAAGTCGCAGATATGCAGGCTCTTATGAATGAAGATATCAAAGCTGGTCTTCTTCCGGAAGGCTCAGTTATCAAACCTTGGGACTATATGTATTATGCAGAGCGTGTACGCCGCGCCCGTTTCAATCTCGATGAATCCGAGGCTATGCAATATTTCCAGGTGGACAATGTCCGCAAAGGAATCTTTGGTCTTGCAGGTCGCCTTTACGGTCTCCAGTTTGAGCCGATTGAGGGAGTTGCTCTCTATAATCCTGAGGCGAAAGCTTTCAAGGTTTCAGATGCAGACGGTTCTCTCATCGGAGTCATCATCACCGACTATTTCTCACGCGAGACCAAGCGTGCAGGTGCCTGGATGACTAATTTTGTAGAGCAGTATGTGGATATTGACGGAACTATGGTTCGTCCTGTCATCGTGAATGTATGTAATTTCAATGCTCCTACAGAAGATAAACCATCCCTGTTGAGCATCGACCAGGTCGAAACCGCTTTCCACGAATTCGGACACGCCCTTCACGGACTTCTCAGCCAGTGTACATACAGGACGGTGAGTGGAACAGCTGTAAAACGTGACTTTGTGGAACTTCCATCGCAGATCAACGAGAACTGGGCATTCCAGAAAGAAGTTCTTGCTACATACGCCTTCCATTGGCAGACCGGCGAAGTCATCCCTGATGAACTCGTCGCCAAGATTGAGGCAGCTTCCAATTTCAACCAGGGTTTCACCACAGGTGAGCTTACCGCAGCCAGCATCCTTGATATGAAATGGCACGAACTGTCTTCAGTAGAGGGAATTAATGTGGGTGTATTCGAAAAGCAATGTTGTGAGGAAATGGGACTGATTGAAGAAATCATACCTCGCTATCGCAGCACCTATTTCAATCATATCTTCGGCGGATCCGGCTACAGTGCAGGCTATTACAGCTATCTATGGGCCGAGGTCCTCGATAAGGACGCATTCGAACTCTTTATGCAGAAAGGTATTTTCGACCAGGAAACTTCAATGTCATTCCGTCACAATATCCTTGAAATGGGTGGCAGCGAAGAGCCTATGACCCTTTATCGCCGTTTCCGTGGTGCTGATCCTGATGCAGGTGCGCTCCTCCGCGCAAGAGGTCTTTAACATTCCGAGTGCATCTGAAATTCAGATTTTTGAAGATTGTTTGCACATAAAAAATTATTTCTATATATTTGCACCGCAAAATTGGAAACGTAATGTTGAATGCATCTAAATATGGCTCCAAATCAATAAAACAGGTATATAATCTGTAAGGGGCTTTATGTGCATAAGACATTGAGATATATTGAATTGTGGCAGCCCCTTTTGAGGCTGCCATTTTTTGAATCCGCCACATTATGGAAAAAGAACTTTTTCTTGAAATGCTCAGCATAGACTCCACTTCAGGCAAAGAAGGGGAACTTGCTAACTTCCTGTCTGAAAGGCTCATTGTGCCAGGTTGCAAATTGGAGAGATTTCCAGTTTCATATCCCGCAGGAAAGGATGGATGTGCCCCTAAGGCAGAAAACCTGTTGTTTTCCTGGGGAGAACCAAAGGTCGTGTTCTGCACCCATCTGGACACGGTTCCGCCATACATTGCCCCGAAAGTGGAAAGAAGAGAAGACGGCGATATTGTCATCAAGGGCAGGGGAGCCTGCGATGCCAAAGGTCAGATATTCTCTATGTACAATGCCTGCCTTGAACTTGCAGACCGTGGTCGGACAGGTTTCGGACTGCTTCTGCTTGCAGGAGAAGAGGTGGGTTCTTATGGAGCCAAGGCATTCAGGACGGTGCATCCGGGAGCTGACTATGTGATTGTGGGTGAACCTACTGACAACAAGATGGTTACTGCGAGCAAGGGTACCAAATCATTCGGCGTGACTGTGAAAGGAAAGAGTTTTCATTCAGGCTATCCTCTCTATGGCGCAAGCGCCGTGGAGCGTTTCATAGACATAATGAACAAATTGCGTGACACTCATTTCCCTCTTGATCCACAGCTCGGCGAGACCACTTGGAATGTCGGACGTCTTTTCAGTGACAATCCGCAAAACATTCTCAGCGACCGCCTCGAATTCAGAATCTATTTCAGAACCACATTCTCAAGCGACAAGATGGTATGCGAGGTGATGGAGGGATTGAAAGATGAATATGTGGAAGTCATTGCCTATGGAGGGGACACTCCAGACACCTATCTTGCACTTGAGGGATTCGGGACCAAAACTGTGGCATTCGGAAGCGACGCTCCGCAGCTCACCAATTTCAAGAATAAAATGCTCTGCGGTCCAGGCTCCATCCTCGTGGCCCACACCGCTTCTGAATATATAGCCATAAGCGACATCGAGGAGGCAATCGACAATTATGTGCGTCTGTTCGAGGCGATTGTAAAATAAGGTTGTAGGGTGATTAATAAGGAATATGAAATTTTAGGAATAATTATATGATAGTAATGAAATTCGGCGGCACATCTGTCGCCAACTTTGAAGCAATTTCAAGGACAGTATCCATTGTGGAAAGCAAGCTTTCCCAGAAGCCTATAGTAGTGGTTTCAGCTCTTTCGAAAGTGACAGACCTACTATATCGTATTGCAGACCAGGCATCTCTATGTAATCAGGAGGAGGTAACAACCCTTTTGGGCGAACTCCGCACACGTCATATTTCCCTCGCAAGGGAACTTATGGCGGACAATCGCGTAATGTGTGAGGAAGCCTGCTCAAGAGTGAATGCAATCTGCGACTCACTTGACTCTTTCGTGAGCGCAGTCTGCTCCCTTGGTGAGCTTTCAGACAGGTCAAAGGCGAAGATCATCTCCAACGGTGAGTATCTGTCTTCTACAATCATCTGCTTCACTATGAACGCACGCGGCATCGCTACCAATTTTGTGGATGCACGCAAATTTATGATTACTTCGGAGGACTATCTCAAAGGAGAGCCGCAGACAAGCGAAATCATAGCAAGGACACCGGAAGTGATTAACGAAGCTTTCAATGGCGTATCGGCTGTCATTACTCAGGGATTCGTAGGAGCTACCCTCAAGGGTGGACAGACCGTCCTCGGACGAGGCGGTTCTGACTATTCTGCTTCCCTCATCGGTATGGCTATGGATGCCGAAAGAATAGAAATTTGGACCGATGTTGACGGAGTGCGTACGGCAGATCCACGCGTTGTGACCAACACCAAGAGTCTCAGCAAAATTTCATTTGAAGAAGCTGCGGAGATGGCTCATTTCGGTGCCAAGGTGCTCCATCCGCTCACCATTGAGCCTGCCGTCAAGAAGAACATTCCAATCTATGTTCTCAATTCAATGAATCCTTCAGGTGAAGGAACGGCCATTCTCCAGAACGAATATATCGAAGACGGTGTCAAGTCCGTTTCATTCAAAGAAAACATCACCCTCATCAACATATTCTCTACCAGGATGATCAATACATCCGGCTTCCTCAAGAGGGTATTCGAGATTTTCAGCGAGAACAAAGTGTCTGTGGACCTTATCAGTACTTCGGAGGCCAATATTTCCCTGACAGTGGATTCGTCCCAGAAAATGGAGAAGGTCATCAGCGAACTCACTGAATTTGCGGATGTTGATGTTCACGATGACAAGTCACAGGTGTCCATCATCGGAAAGAATATCGTCAATCTCAGTGGAATTCTCCGCCAGACAATGTCATCCCTCCAGAATAGCAAAATCTATATGATTTCCCAGGGAGCGACTTATGTCAATATCAGTTTCGTTGTTGACCGCTCGGCAATGAAGACAGTTGTCTGCGAAGTTCACAAACTCCTTTTTGAATAATAAGGTATATGCTACAGGTCATAATCAGTGGATACGGAAAGATGGGAAGGATGGTAGAAGAAGTCCTCTCTGAAAAAGGCATTGAATGTGCTGGATGCAGTGAAGACATCACATCCATCGACCCTGCACTTGCCAGGGAGTCTGTCTGCATAGACTTCACCACTCCTGATGCATTCAGGGCCAACTATCGTTTCCTTGCGGAGAATTTCAAGGCAGTCGTGGTCGGTACTACCGGCTGGAACGACATCAAGGACGAGGTCATAGCTTGTTTCGAAGCCTGCGGTACCCCGATGGTATATGCCTCCAATTTCTCCATAGGTGTGAATGTTTTCTTCGCCCTTACGGAATTTGTATCAAAGCAATTGGGCAATGCAGGAGGCTACAACCCATATATTGTTGAAATGCACCATTGCCACAAACTCGATGCTCCGAGCGGCACGGCCAAGTCTCTTGGCGCGATAGTTGATAATGCCCTTGGCGGAAAAGTGGACATCCAGTCCGTCCGCTGCGGTGAAATCCCTGGAATACATACAGTGGGATTCGAGGGGGCGAATGACCGCATCACTCTCACCCACGAGGCATTTTCACGCAAAGGCTTCGCGGAAGGTGCTGTGGCTGCGGCACTCAGGACAGAAGGTCTGACAGGTGTGCACGAATTCAAAGAGTTGTTGTTCAATCAAAAAGATTAATATGAAACCAATGTTTTTGTCAGGCTGCGGTACAGCCCTCATTACTCCGTTCAAGAACGGGGAAGTGGATTGCCTCGCTTTCGGGGAACTAATTGACAGACAGGTTGAGGCGGGAGTGAAGTTCTTGGTTCCTCTTGCAACCACAGGCGAGACACCTTGCCTCGAAGACAACGAGAAGCTTGAACTTCTTGAGACGGCAAAGGAACATTCCAAAGGCCTGCCACTTCTCGTGGGCTGCGGAACCAATTCCCTGAAACATGCGTTGAGAAATATAAAACTTCTTGATTCACACGGAGCTGATGCATATCTTGTTGTGGTTCCGTTCTATAATAAGCCGACTCAGGAAGGACAATATGAATATTTCAAGGCTATAGCGGAATCAGTTGACAAACCGATTGTTATCTATAACGTACCGGGAAGGACAGGAGCAAATATGACTGCGGAAACAGCCCTCAGGCTTGCCGAAATTGACAACATCATCGGCACCAAGGAGGCCTCCGGCAATTACGCCCAGATTTCCGCCATCATCAGAAACGCACCGGAGGGCTTTTCCGTGCTCAGTGGTAATGACGATGAGACCCTTTCAATCATTGCTACTGGAGGTCACGGTGTAATCAGCGTTGCTTCCAACATCGCACCGGCTCCTGTTGCCGAGATGACTGAAGCCGCTCTTGCGGGGGATTTCGCCCGCGCCCGTGTACTTCACCACAAGCTTACTCCTCTTTTCAAGAATTGTTTCGTGGAGAGCAACCCTATCCCGGTTAAAGCAGGAATGGCTGCAATGGGGTTGATTCAGAATGAGTTGAGGCTTCCGCTCGTGAAATCTTCCGATGCTACATACTCTCTTATGGAGCAGACAGTGCGTGATCTCGGGCTTTTGTAATATATTGAAATACGATGAATACGGAAATAGATAATTTCAATCAGGTGTGCCGCGACCTTGAATGCGGCAAAGTAAGGGTAGCAGAGAAGGTTGACGGACAATGGAAAGTCAACTCCTGGGTGAAGGAAGCCATTCTTTCAGGCTTCCGTCTTGGCAAACTCGTTGATATGACTCAGGGATGCTTCTCGTTCTTTGACAAGGACACCATTCCTGTGAGAGAGTTCACCCCAGCCGACGGAGTCAGGATCGTGCCTGGCGGAAGCAGTGTCAGAAGGGGAGCATATCTGGCCAAGTCGGTGATAATGATGCCGCCTTCCTATGTGAACATAGGGGCTTATGTCGATGAGGGCACTATGATTGATTCTCACGCTCTCGTGGGTTCGTGCGCCCAGGTCGGCAAGCGGGTTCACCTTTCCGCCGCATCGCAACTCGGCGGGGTTTTGGAACCGGTGGGTGCTTTGCCGGTGATTATCGAGGATGATGTGTTCATTGGAGGCAATTGCGGAATTTATGAGGGTACGATAGTGAAGGAAGGTGCAGTCATAGCCACCGGAGTGATTATCAACGCCGCTACGGCAATCTATGATGCTACGACCGGAAATTTCCTGCCTAAAGGCGAGAACGGTGAGACGATAGTTCCTGCAGGGGCTGTCGTTGTGGCCGGAAGCCGTCCGGTGACCAAAGGACCGGGTGCGGCAAGCGGCATCCATCTCTATTGCCCTGTAGTCGTGAAATACCGCGATTCAAAGACTGCTGCATCTGTAACCCTTGAAGATCTTTTGAGATGACGGATTACGGACGACTTTTTTCAGATGACGTCGGCTCTTTTTTCCGTTCCCCTGTAAGGGAAATTTTCAAGAAAGTGGACCTGAACGCCATCTTTTCGTTTGCCGGGGGATATCCTTCGGCAGACACCTTCCCTCTTGGCAGTTTTTCCGAGGTGATGGCTTCCGTTATTGAAAAATACGGGGCAAAGGCTTTCCAATATGGTGCCACCCAGGGAGTTCCAGAATTGCGTTCTGTCTTGTCAGAACGCTATGGAGTGCCTGTTGACAGGATTCAGATTACCACATCCTCCCAGCAGGGAATCGACGTCTGCACGAGGATTCTTGTAAATCCTGGCGATGTCATCCTCACTTCCAATCCGTCATATCTTGGAGCCATCCAGTCTTTCCGTTCGTATAGGGCTGAAATCGTAGGCTTGGACTATCTTCCAAATTCTCAGGACTATGCACGAGAATATGACGAGGCTCTAAGTCGTCTGTCTGCAGAAGGAAAAACGGCGAAATTCATATATGCAATCCCGGATTTCCAGAATCCTTCAGGGGAGACTCTTCCTCTGACCCACAGGCAGGTCCTTGTTGATATTGCCCGCAAGTGGGGACTGCTCATAGTGGAGGATGCCCCTTATCGTGAACTGAGATATGAGGGCGAATCCGTGCCGACTCTCTATTCGCTTGACAATGACCTTGTTCTTCATCTTGGTTCTTTCTCCAAGATAATGGCTCCCGGCTTCAGGCTTGGCTGGATTTTCGGCAATCCTGAAGTTCTCGACAAGATTTATGTCTGCAAGCAGGCTCTCGACCTATGTCCTCCGATTTTCGACCAATATGTGGCAGCAGAATTTCTTTCTTCCGGACTTCTCGACGAAAATCTCGCCCACAGCATCAGCCTCTACAAAGGCAAACGTGACCTTATGCTCTCCCTCCTTCAGGAAAATATGCCTGATGGTGTATCCTGGACTCATCCGGAAGGAGGATTATTCCTTTTTCTGACAATGCCGGAGGGCTTTGATTCCGTAGCTTTCTATGACAAGGCACTCGCTGCCGGTGTGGCTTATGTGGCCGGTTCCTTCTTCCATCCTGATGGAAGCGGACGCAATACGATGAGACTCAATTTTTCATTTATGACAGAAGAGAAAATCCGCGGGGGCATCGCCCTTCTCGCAAAATTGCTCAAGGAAGAATTATAATTATGGAATTTTATAAATATCAGGGTGCAGGCAATGACTTTCTCATTGCGGACAACCGGTCAGGTAAAATCTCCAACCAGAACGGCAAGATTCTCGATGGCGACGGCAATGTTTATTTGATAAGTGATTTGTGTGACAGGAGATATGGCATCGGCGCGGATGGGCTGATGTTGCTCGAAAATGCCCCGGATGCCGATTTCAGAATGGTCTATTTCAACTCCGACGGTTCCGGAGGTATGATGTGCGGCAACGGAGGCAGGTGCATCGTGGCATTTGCAGCCGACCTTGGTATAAATAAATTTGATTTCTTTGCAGCCGATGGTTTTCATACGGCGGAGGTTCTTGCCTCGTCGGGAAAATGTAAAACGGTGAGGCTCAAGATGAAAGATGTGGAGGAGTGTCGTTTTTATCCTATTCTTGGGGATGTGGACGTGCCGTCGGAAGGATATTTCCTTGATACTGGGACAAGGCATTATGTCCGTTTCGTGGAGAATCTTGCAGATATGGACATCGTTTCCGAAGGTCGCGCTATCAGATATGGGGCGAGGGAGTTCCTTCCTGTAGGAGTCAATGTTAATTTCGTGGAGCCGGTCAATGGCGTAGTGAAGGTGAGGACTTATGAAAAAGGTGTTGAGGATGAGACTTTTGCTTGTGGAACTGGCATTGTGGCATCGTGCGTCGCGTCTTATTTCAGAGGTGTTGCTCCGTCTTCTGTTTCAGGGGACAGAATGAAATATAATGTCAGGGCTGTGCGTGATTCCCTTTCCGTCGATTTCCTTCCAGATCCGTCATCTTTAGTGAAGGATGTGTGGCTTACCGGTCCAGCCACTTATGTGGCAAAAGTGTTGATATAAGCGTATTTTTCATATTTGGTGTTATATTCCTTAGAAAAATGCTTATTTTTGTCAACGTGTAATTGTATTAAAGAGAATTTATAAAAATGAAAAAAATCATTTTAGCGGCTTGCACCGCAATTTTGCTGACGTCCTGCTTCAAAGACAATTATTCAGAAATGACATATCCTCTTTGGGCGACAATGGAATATACAAATCCATCCACGATATTCGGCACTGATTCAGTGTATTATAAAACTCCATTCTCATACGACTGCCTTCTTTTCTGCAACAAGGTTGGGGAAGACGGCACGTTCTACGGAGGTTTTGCCCTTTCTATGGCGAAGGACAGTACATTGAACACCAAAGCAAATCCGTTCAGTATGTTTGCCAACTCAGCAGCCGATAAATCGAATACCTGTGCTGTTTATAGCTACCGTCCAGGCACTTCAATGATGCCTGAGCATTCGATTACCTTCCCGGCTGCAGCCAATGGCACCTGTACCCTTTCAGGATGCTACATCTGCAACACCACACAGGTTGTGACTGCCATTCTCCACGAGGATTCACCATACAAGTTCCGTTCAGGCGAAGATTATCTTAAACTTGTTGCAAGAGGATACAAAGACAATGTTCAGACCGGTTCAGCCGAATATTACCTCGCAGACTGGAGGACAAAGGATTCAATAGCTCTTGGATGGAAAGTATTCGACCTTTCCAAGCTCGGCAGCATAGACGCAATCGATTTTTCTATGGAGTCCACCCGTGACGGTATGCCGACATCATTCTGCCTCGACAATTTCCTTGCATCTATATATCTTAAATATTAACAACTATGATTTCATTCATTCTTTGGCTCGTGGGAGCCATCTGCTGCATCTGGTGCATCAAAGACGTATTCTCTAAGACAAGTATCGACACAGTTGTCAAAGTCCTCATTTCCATAGCATTGCTTTGCTGCAGCTGGATTGGACTTGCTGTCTATTACTTTATTCTTAAGGACAGAATCAAATAAGGATACTTCAGAGACTAAAGGAGTCCATCGGGAATATCAAGAACGATTTCCCTGTTATCCGGATCTACGGCGAGGATGAGGTCTTCATTGAGAGGAATCATCACCTCGCCGTTTTCTGTATCCACCTCAATGCAAGGATTCCCCGGAATGTCGGCAAAGCCGGTGATCTCACCCACTTCCTCGTCATACTCCCCATCGGCCCTGTAGAGAGTCCAGCCGACAAGAGCTCCGAAACCGTCTTCTTCGATAGATGATTCATAATGGCGGCCTTCGGCATAGACGGCACTGCCAGCCACCTCTTCGGCATCTTCCATTGAACAGATATCCGTCAGACGGACGATAGCCTTGGAGTTACCCTTCTTTGTGAAAGATTCAATAAAAAAAGGAACCGGCAGTCCATCAAAATAGATGAACACCGGTTCTTTAAGGTTGATATCCTCAGGCAAAATGTCGCGGAACCCCAAAATGAGTTCCCCATCGGTGCCGTTTGACTTAAGCACCCTGGCGATTTGCCTGAAGTCCTGCATTACGCCTCAGTGTTTTCAGCCTGTGCTGCAGCCTCTGCCTCCTGAGCGGCTTTCTCTGCTGCTGCGGCCTCAGCTGCTGCTCTTGCAGCCTCTTCAGCTTCTGCTTTCTTCTTGGCGAGAGCCTCAGCCCTCTCCTGGTTTACTTTAGCCTCAGCCTCAAGAGCGCTCTTAGCCTTAGAAGCAGCGTCTTTTGAAAGACCTTCCTTCTTTGCGTTGATCTTAGCGTCTCTCTGAGCCTTCCAAGCAGCGAATTTCTGGTCTGCCTGCTCCTGGGTAAGTGCTCCTTTTGCAACACCGCCCTGGAGGTGCTTGCGGAGAAGCACGCCCTCATAAGAGAGGATACGGCGAGTAACGAGGGTAGTCTGTGCACCAACGTTCAACCAAGCAAGAGCTTTGTCTGCATCGAGAACGATGGTTGCAGGATTTGTGTTCGGATTATATGAGCCGAGTTGCTCAATGTAACGACCGTCGCGTGGTGCGCGGGTGTCAGCCACAACAATGTGGAAGAATGCAAAATTCTTCTTTCCGTGGCGCTGAAGGCGAATTTTAACAGCCATTGTGAATCTGTTTTAATAATTAATTGTTAATCCCTATGTTTTCCTGCTCGAGGAAAATCGTGCAAAATTACCAAATTTTTCTATATTTGCAAAACAAAAGGCCTTGAAACGGGTTGTTTTAAGAGATTTCTTAACCCCATAAACGAAGAAAAATGAAGAAGTTGACAATTCTTATTGCGGCGTTCTCCCTATTTTGTACCGGCATTTCTGCTCGTAACGCAGGGATATCTTACGGAGTTGCAGGTGCCGGCGAATCTGTGGAGGTTGCCCGCGACTGTGTGGCTGCAGACGGACAGGCAGTGAAAAACAATGAGTCAGGTGACAACATCGTAGGCCTTTACAGCACGGTTCACGGAGGAGAGAATACAAAAATCCGCGTAACCAAGACAGGAAGTACCTATATGGCGCAGGTGGTTTGGGTAGAAAATCGCCTCGACAAAAATGGAAAAGTGCGCCTTGATGAGAAAAATCCGGACAAATCGATGCGTAGTGTTGAGTGCGACAAAATCGTCCTGATGAAAAATCTCAAATATGACTCATCAAAGAAAATGTGGGGTGACACAAAGATCTATGATCCTACAAGAGGCATAAATGCCAATGTAAAGTGCTCATTTTCAGATGATGGGGTTCTCGTAGTCAAAGGCTCTCTGCTCGGGATTACGGTCACTTTGAAATGGATTCCGATAGGAGAATGATAAGAAATCGCAAAAAAACTTTAAAAATTTTTGCAGTTTCCGATTTAATATCTATCTTTGCAATCCCAATTCAAAGCGGATGTGGCGAAATGGTAGACGCGCTACTTTGAGGGGGTAGTGGGAGTTTTCCTGTGCGAGTTCGAGTCTCGCCATCCGCACAAAAAACGGAAGCCTGAAAAGGTTTCCGTTTTTTATTTCTAGTCCAGTTAAGTGTAGCGGTTGTCAGCCAAACATTGCAGGCGATATCACGTCATTTGGTGTAAAAAACTGGCCTTTTTTGCACCAAATGCTTCATAAGCCCCATTTGGTGAAAAAACAGTCCAATATTTTCACCGTTTTGCAGAAAAATGTCGCTACTTACCAATTATAACCCCAACATCCTCTGTTGATTTTCATTCATTTTTGCAAGTTTCATAATAATTCGATATTTTTGTTCAATAAAACATTTCCATATTGAGCAGAATTGTCGTTTGTGATATCTTTTGCGAAATGTGGTAAGTTAATAACTTAAGTTTCGCAAGTGCGAAACACCTTGTTTGGAGATGCTTTAGCATC
>JBJEBO010000202.1:0-2922 GCA_051870155.1 Candidatus Cryptobacteroides sp. | reverse complement strand
GTTTTCTCCTTTTATGCAGATTTCTCCGCGCTCCCCTACCGGCAGTTCTTTTCCGTTGTCATCCAAGATTTTGATTTCCATCGGTTTGACAACACATCCTGATGAACCGAGAATATGATGTTCAAACGAGTTGGCTGAAATGATAGGCGTTGCCTCAGACAAGCCATAACCCTGGAACATAGGGATTCCGATAGCATAATAATATCTCTGAAGGTCGATGTCAAGAAGCGCTCCTCCGCCGACGAAGAAACGCATCCTTCCGCCAAGGGCCTCACGCACGCTCTTGAATACGAGTTTGTCGAAAAGTGCCACGAAAGGCTTTCTCCAGAAAGTAGTTCCGGATCCCTTGTTGTAACCTTCTTTATTATAGATGATTGCGTTCTTGAGAGCGATGTTGTAAAGTTTCTCCACGAAAGGTCCTTTGGCTTTCACAGCGGACTCGATGGTCTTTTTGAAGCTCTTTGCGAGCGACGGCACTGAAAGCATTATTGTAGGACGGATTGCCTTGATGGTGGACGGAATGTTGCGGAGGCTGTTACCCGGAACGGTGGCGAATGATGAACCGTATGACATAAGGGTGTAGAAGCCCGCAACGTGTGCGAAACAGTGGTCAAGAGGAAGGATGATGAGCATCACGTCGTCCTCACGGCATCCGATTACGGAATGGGCCTGCTCAACATTCGCAGTATAATTCCTGTGAGTCAGGAGGATACCTTTCGGGTCGGCCGTTGTTCCGGAGGTGTAACTGATGTTGGCATAATCGTCCGGACCTACGGATTTGTATCTCTGGACGAACATCTCCTTGTGATCCTTGAGGAATTTGTCTCCCATCTCCATTACATCGCCGATATAGACCTCATTTTCACGCTGATCCTTGAGTTTGTCGAACACGATGACTTTCTCGACCATTGGACACTGAGGAAGGATGTTCCTTATTTTACCAATCTGCGAAGCCGATGTGAACACATATTTGGAGTCCGAGTGTTTTACCCTGAATACCAAGTCGTTGGCCTCCTCCAATTTAATCGAGAGTGGCACATTTACTCCGCCTGCATAGAGAATTCCCAATTCTCCGATCACCCAAAGGTTGCGTCCTTCAGAAAGGAAGGATACCTTCTCCCCTTTCTGGAATCCCATAGCCATAAGACCGGCTCCGATGCGATATGCCTGGTCCTTGGTCTGCTGGTAGGTAGTCTGCGTCCACTCGTCGCCCACCTTCTCCCAAAGGAAGGTATTCCCGGAATATTTAGCGACATATTTTTCGACAAAGTCGATGATTGTAAGTCTTTCTGCCATAATATGTTTGGTCTATTCGTTCTTAAAAAGGCCGAAAAGCTCGGCGTCTATCTTGTCGATTACTTCCTGGAAATCCTCCGGACGGTTCTCGAATTTGATGCGATCCACATCAAGGATGAGCAGGCGGCTCTTGTAACCGGAAATCCAGGATTCATACCTTTCGTTGAGTCCTGTGATATAGTCGATTCTAATGCTTTTCTCATATTCCCTGCCACGTTTCTGGATCTGGCTCACGAGGTTAGGGATTGAAGAGCGTAGATAAATCAGAAGGTCCGGTGGATTCACCAGCGACATCATCAGGTCGAAAAGGTCTGAATAGTTTTCAAAGTCCCTTGAACTCATAAGGCCCATCGCGTGGAGGTTCGGTGCGAAAATGCAGGCGTCCTCGTAGATGGTCCTGTCCTGGATGATAATATCGTCGCTCTTGGAGATTTCCACTACATCCTTGAAACGTTTGTTGAGAAAATAGATTTGTAGGTTGAAAGACCATCTTTCCATATCCTCATAGAAATCAGCAAGATATGGATTATAGTCCACAGACTCGAATTTGGGAGTCCACTTGTAATGGGCGGCAAGCATCTTGGTCAGAGTGGTTTTGCCGCTGCCGATGTTTCCGGCAATCGCTATATGCATATTTAAAACTTTTAATACGTATTTTTAGCAAATTTAATAACTCTTTTTCGTATTTTTGTAAAATTGAAATCGAATTTTTGAATGATAAACACCAAGTATTTCATTTTCAATGCATTCCAAGAGAACTGCATTATTGTTTGGGACGGAGAGGGGAACTGTGCCATAGTTGATCCGGGCTTCTGCGGGGACGATGAGGGACGTATGGTGGCGGATTTCATAGCCTCAAATGGTCTGAAACCCACCTGCGTTATGCTCACCCACGGTCATTTCGACCACATCTACGGAGTGAAGAGAATGGCGGAGCGCTACGGCATACCTGTGAGAATGTCTTCAAAGGAGAAGGTAATCCTTGAAAAGGCGAACGAAATGATTTGCGGAATTTATGGTATGCCGCTCCCGGACATCAGTTTTGCTTGGGAAGACATAGAAGAAGGCGATATAATTGAGGTGGGAAGCCTGAGATTCGAGGTGATTTCGACGCCGGGACATACCCCTGGAGGAGTATGTTATCTTGAAAGAAATGAAAAGGTTCTGCTGAGCGGTGACACGTTGTTTGCAGGTTGCATAGGAAGGACGGACAACCAATGGGGCGATTATGATGCTCTTATTTCAGGCATTCTTGACAAGCTTATGGCTCTCGACGGGGACATCAGGGTGCTTCCGGGACACGGTCCGCAGACGACCATCGCCGACGAAAGGATGAAAAACCCTTTCCTGCAGCCATTCAACGAGCCTTGGGAAGAGGAAGAATGATCCGAGGAGGACGAAATTTATGAAAAAACCATCACCGGAATATATTGAAATAGAAGGGGCGTCCGCCCATAATCTCAAAGGAGTCTCGCTGTCCATCCCGCGCGACCGTTTTGTCGTGTTCACGGGATTGAGCGGAAGCGGAAAGTCTTCGCTTGCCTTCGACACCATCTATGCCGAAGGACAGAAAAGATATATGGATACACTTTCGGCATACGCGAGGCAGTTCATCGGAACCCTTGA
>JBJEBO010000201.1:0-2924 GCA_051870155.1 Candidatus Cryptobacteroides sp. | reverse complement strand
CGTCCGTCAACGAATGGATGCAACGGTTTGGTGTCAGGTTCGGAGTGTATAAAAATGGAGTGTTCAATGAACAACTCTTTCCCTTCGATTCAATTCCAAGACAAATTCCAGCCGAAGAATGGAAAATGCTTGAGGCCGGACTTATTCAACGTGTGAAAGCACTGAATGCTTTCCTCTATGACATTTACCACGAAAAGAAAATCGTCTCCGATGGCGTGGTTCCCAAAGAATTTACGTATGAGAGCAAAGGTTATATGCCTGAGTGCGAGGGTATTACTCCATTTGGAGGTGTATATGCCCATATCGCCGGCATTGACCTTGTACAGGCGAAGGATGGTCGATGGCTAATTCTGGAAGACAATTTGAGAATTCCTTCGGGAGCGAGCTATCCGATGATTGCGCGCACCGTGACACGCAAGGCTTCTCCACAGACTTTTCGTGACCACCTGATTGAGGATAACCGGAACTACGGAGAACTGCTTCGTGAAATGATGGATTACATCAACAACGGTCGGGGAATCAATGTTATTCTGACTCCTGGACGTTATAATTCGGCCTTCTTTGAGCATTCCTATCTTGCTGAGAAAACAAATTCTACCCTTGCATTCCCGGGAGACCTCGTGGTGGAAGGAAACAAGGTCTATTATCAGGGTTTCCATAAAAAAGCACGTGTAGGAGCTATCTACCGCAGAGTCAGTGACGAGTATCTTGACCCATTGGCTTTCGAGCCGACTTCACTGCTTGGCGTACCTAATCTGATGGAGGCATATCGGGCAGGTGAAGTTGGCGTCATCAATGCTCTGGGTAACGGAGTGGCAGATGACAAAGGCATATATTATTTTGTGCCTAAGATGGTGGAATATTATCTTCAAGAGGAACCTATTCTTCACAATGCACCAACTTATCTCCCATTTTTCAAAGCGGACTTTGAATATATTCTGGAAAACATCCACAAGTTGGTGATCAAGGATGTGGCTGAAGCCGGTGGCTATGGTGTGATGTTCGGGAAAGATATGTCAGAAGAGAAAATTGAGGAAGTCCGTCAACTTATAGTTAAGGACCCACGCCGATGGATTGCTCAGGAAGTTGTTGATTTTATCGACCTTGACATCATTGACGAGACAGGTCATCCATCACCTCGTAAATGCGATCTTCGCGCCTTTGTCATCACGGGACGCGAAACTGTCGTATGGAAATCCGGATTGACACGATTCAGCCGGAATCCGGATTCGTTCGTCGTAAACAGCAGCCAGGGAGGAGGATTCAAGGACACCTGGGTGATGATGTAAATTCAGTAACGGACAAAACAAACAGATATGGAAAAAGTAATCAGTGCATCTACAGCCAACAATCTGTTCTGGCTGGGCAGATACGTGGAACGGGGTTACCTCCTGCTCCATCTTATGCGCAAAGCTTACGATGAGGTTATTGACGTACCCGTAGGCGAAACGCCATACAGCAATTTTCTAAACAAGATCAATGGTTATTCCTGCAGCACCTTCACCACTTCCTATCAGATGATGCAGCAAATCTATGATAAAAATAATCCTACTTCACTCCGGGCTGTAATAGAAAGGATGATGGATAATGCCATTGTACTTAGGCCTGAAATCTATTCAGAGTCATTCAGCTACATAGAACTTTGCCGTGACAAGATCAGCAACGAGGCAGAGAAGGGACAGATGAACATTACTGACCTGCAGCCCATTACCGATTGGCTCCTGGCCTTCTGGGGAAGTGTGAGTGAGCGAGTCCACGGACGCACTTTCGACCTGCTGAACATTGGCAGACTGGTGGAACGCCTTGATGTCTGCCTCCGTTTTGACTATAAGCATTACCGAATAATTGAAACGTGGGAGGAACTGCTTAAGTCTTTCCGGATATGCCCGGACCTTTTCGATGAAACTATGTTTGGCATATTGAATAATATGCTGCAGAGCGATGACTACAATCGCAATGAGGTGATTTCGCGTCTATATTGTTTGATTTTGGTGTAGAGAAAGTGAAAAGATTCGCCTACGAACTTCTGACCGAGTGTCTTTTCTATCCTGAAGTGGAGCACCACAGCTTCAAACTCAGGGTGGAGCCTATGGACTGTGCCTGCCAGCATCTGATGAAAAGTTCGGTGGAACTGACACCGGTCACCGAACTGAACCGCTCCACGGACAGTTTTGGCAATGGACTTATTTACGGGCACATAGAATCGCCTCACGACCACTTCATCGTTGTCTCGAAAGGAGTGGTGGAATGCTGTTCTTATGAGATACCGGATTCATCTCCTGCGGAGTTCTACCGTTTTCCCACTCCACTTACCCGCTGGAATGATGACATCCGTCAAATGGCATCCGGTCTTTCTGCGTATGAAATTATGGAAGCCGTACATAGACGGATGCAATATGAACGGTTTCTTACATCCAATTCGACCTCTGCCATTGAGGCTTTGGAACTTGGGAAGGGGGTTTGCCAGGATTTCGCTCACGTAATGTTGGCAGCTTGTCGCTCTGCCGGTATGCTTGCACGATATGTAAACGGACTGGTTTTGGGTGAGGGAGAGACCCACGCTTGGGTAGAAGTCTTCAATGATGGCCGTTGGACCGGTTTCGATCCGACCTTGAACAGAGTGGTGGGGGAGGGCTACATAAAGGTGGCTAATGGGCGTGATACGAATGATTGCCCCATCAACAGAGGAAGGTTCTTCAATTGGACCTCCGAGCAAATGAATGTAAAATGCATAGTGACTTATGATACAAACTGTGACCTCGCTTGAAATGCCGGTGGACGAAGAGTTCCGCATTGTCAAGAATCATCTTTCTCACGGGAAAGGCAAGCGACTCTGTCTGGTGACAGGCACCCACGGTGACGAACTGGAGGGACAATATGTCTGCTTCCTTGTGGCTAAAATGGTGAGTGAAAACCTTTATAAA
>JBJEBO010000200.1:0-2925 GCA_051870155.1 Candidatus Cryptobacteroides sp. | reverse complement strand
GCCAAGAAACCGGGACTGAGGGAATTTGCCCTTGCAAACACCGACCTTATGGGAGGTCTCGCGACGACTTTTGCCCCAATAGTGAACGGAACCCTCAAATTGGGCGTTACGAAGTCTGTGATGGACGGAGTGATGGCCATAGACAAGCATCGTACCTTCCCTTCATATACCGGTCAGAAATTCACAACCTGGTTCAAACGCAATGCAAAGGCAAAGCAGGAAGGATATGATAAATTCGTCACCTATTTTCACGGTTGCTATGCCAACTACAACTATCCTAAGCTTGCCAAAGATTTTGTCAAGGTGCTAAATGCGCTCGGCTATGGAGTGCATCTTATGGACAAGGAAAAATGCTGCGGAGTGGCTTTGATTTCGAACGGATTCAGGGAAAAGGCCAGAAAACAGGCGGAAGGCAACTTGTCAGAAATCAGGAATGCCGTTGCCGCATCGGAGCCGGTGCTCTCCACAAGTTCCACTTGTACATTTACAATAAGGGATGAGTATGAGCATATCCTCGGTCTGGATAATAGTGATATCCGTGATTCCGTAATGCTTGCAACGAGATTCATCTTCAATTTAGTCGATTCAGGAAAGGCAAGGCTCGTGTTCAGAAATGACTACAGGAAGAGAATCGCATATCATACCCCTTGCCATATGGAGAAACTTGGATGGAGCATCTATTCCGTATCCCTTATGAAAATGATTCCGGGAGTGGATTTCGTTATGCTTGACTCTCAGTGTTGCGGAATAGCCGGTACCTATGGTTTCAAGAAGGAAAATTATCCGTTCTCACAGAAGATAGGTGAGGGGCTGTTCAGACAGATTTCCGAGGTTGCTCCTGATTTTGTGGCAACTGATTGTGAGACCTGCAAATGGCAGATAGAAATGAGCACCGGTATGACTGTGGAGAATCCAATTTCCGTAATTGCCGATGCCCTTGATGTGGAGGCTACCGAAGCGGCCAACAGATAATGCCGTAATATAATCTTCAAACAAACAGCAGATTGATATTGATTGAAAACAAATAAATTATTTGAAATGAGCAAATTCTTTGATCCTCCTGTGGCAAAACCACAGCTACCGAAAGAAAAAGTTGACAAGACCTATAAATCAATGAGAATAAAGGTCTTCTTGGGAGCCTTCCTCGGTTATGCAGGATATTATCTGGTGAGGAAAAACCTTTCTCTCGCCGCTCCTGAAATGATTGAAAACGGTATCCTTGATGCAGCTAAGGTCGGTTTCGCGATGTCGGCGGTATCAATTGCCTATGCTTTCAGTAAATTCATAATGGGCTCTGTTTCTGACAGGTCCGATTCTCGAAAATTCCTTTGTGTCGGACTTGTCCTTTCCGCTCTTACAATGATTTTGGTCGGTGTCCTTCCTTTTGGAGCCAATGCCGCCCTCAACACAGCGATTATCTTTGCATTGATGCTTGTCGTGGGATGGTTGAGCGGAATGGGGTGGCCTCCTTGCGGACGAATTATGGCGCATTGGTTCTCCCAAAATGAGCGAAGCTTCAAGATGAGTGTCTGGAATGTGTCGCATACAGTGGGCAGCTTCTCTCTCGGATTCCTTGCAATCGCCGGCGTTTCACTTTTTGTCTTCTTCGCCCCTACATTCGGATTTGATGCCGCTGAGGCTTGGAGAGGCAATTTCATTTTCCCTGCCGTAATAGCTTTGATTATAGCTGTTTTCTGCTGGTGGGCAATCAGGGATACTCCAGAGTCGTGCGGACTTCCTTCAGTTCAGGAGTGGAGAAATGACTATAGCGGAGTCAAGAGCAAGGGACAGGCTGGCGAGAAACTTCCATTCAAGGTTCTTTTCGTGGATTATGTACTCAAGAACAAACTATTGTGGGTAGTTGCATTGAGCAATATCTTCGTATATATGGTACGTTACGGTATCGGTGACTGGGCTCCTACTTTCCTCAGCGATGCCGGAATTATGACACCTGCAGAAAGCAAGGTTGCATTTTCTGTACATAACCTTGTCGGAGCAGTCGGAACCATTCTTTGCGGTCTTGCCACATCAAAGATTTTTAAGGGCAGATGCGCACCTATGAATGTAATCTGTATGCTCGCTTGTATGGTGGGCGTCCTCATCTATTGGTTCGTAGGAGCAGGATATGTTGATATGTCGCCTGCAATGCAGAAAACCCTCGTTTATGTCGCTCTCTGTATGATCGGCTTCTTTATCTATGGTCCAGTTGCCCTCACAGGAGTTCAGGCTTTGAATCTCGTGCCTAAGAATGCTGCCGGTACTGCAGCCGGTTTCGTAGGTCTGTTCGGTTATTTCCTCGGTGATGCAATCTTCTCAAAGATTCTTGTCGGTGGTGTTGCCAACTCCCTTGGTTGGAATGCAGCAAACCTTACGGTAGCCATTGGAGCATTGGTAGGCGTAGTTCTTTGTGCTCTTCTGATTAAACCGGAGGCTAAGCAGACTGAAGCTTAAATTGATATACTAAGGAATATTCCTAAACAATATGGGCGTCCCTGGTTTGTTTCAGGGACGCCCTTATTATATAAGATCTCTCCATTCGCTTCGCTCAGTCGAGATGACAGGTTGTTCTCAGTCGAGATGACAGGTTGTTCTCAGTCGAGATGACAGATTGTTCGCTCAGTCGAGATGACAGGTTGTTCTCAGTCGAGATGACAGATTGTTCGCTCAGTCGAGATGACAGATGGTTATATAGTTGGAATAAAGGAGATCGCTGTACCTCCGTCTTCTGCCATAGAAATTTCTATGGAATCCTTTGATGTCACATTGATTTCTCTGATTCTGTATGCGGTCTTGTCTTTAGCATTAGTCCCGTCTGGCTGACAAATGACCTCTGCATTAGAATCATCCTCGTATATAGTAGCCTTGTAAGTCACGCCAGGGGCAAGAAAATCAAGATTAATGCTAAGCGACCTTGCCTGAGAATTG
>JBJEBO010000199.1:0-2926 GCA_051870155.1 Candidatus Cryptobacteroides sp. | reverse complement strand
TTATGTGATGTAGTTTTGTTTTTTCAAACAAAGTCCCGCTATTAGCGAAACTGTTTCCGCTTCTAAAATTCCGGACAAAGTTAAAAATTTGATTTTTCAAATGCAATACTAATTCAAAGAATGTTTTGTGAAAAGACAAAGTGTTTGTAAATTTGCAGCGTTTTGAATAGGGAGCAATCCCTTGATTCGATAGATAATCAATATGACAGAAATTGACGCAAAATCGGTAGCCGGGTTGGAATTTCTTGTTGCGCAGGCAGATAAGATTGCCATAGTGACCCATATAAGGCCGGATGGTGACGCTGTGGGAAGTTGCGTGGCCCTCGCATCTTTCCTGAAATTTTTAGGAAAGTCCGCACATATAATATATCCTACTGAAATACCGGAAAGTCTGAAATTCATAGGGAACGAGATTCCACCGGCCGGAATTTTCGAGACGGCACCGGAAATATGCAAAGGCATTCTTGGCGAAAGTGACCTCCTGTTCTGCCTGGATTTCAACCGCAGCCACAGGACCGGAGACCAGATGGGAGCGTTCCTGGACACGCTTGACTGCCCGAAAATTCTGATCGACCACCATCCGGACCCGGACAGAAACAACTACAAGGTGTGCATTTCGGAATGTGAGATATCCTCAACTGCGGAACTTCTTTTCTGGATTCTGATGAATACGTCAGTCATAGCATCGGATGTCAATACTCTCCCACATATATGCAGGACAGCCTGCCTGACAGGAATGACAACAGACACCAATAATTTTGCAAATTCAGTGTTCCCTACCACATTCCGGATGGCTTCCCTGCTTTTGGAAAGCGGAGTTGACCGTGATGCTGTCATTGACAGGCTTTACAACTGCTACAGGGAAGAAAGACTCAGGCTTATGGGCAAGTTGCTTTCTGAAAAGATGAAGATTACGGAAAACGGGATTGCATATATTATCCTTGACGCGGCTACTGTCAGGGAATTTGATATACGCGAGGGTGAGACAGAGGGATTCGTCAACATCCCGCTCGGGATAGAGAAAGTGAAAATCAGCGTGTTCCTCAAGCAGGACGTTGATCGGTTCAGGGTGTCAGTCAGGTCGAAAAGAGGATGGTCCGCGAGGGAAATAGCGGAAAAATATTTCAACGGAGGCGGACACGAACAGGCATCCGGAGGAAGGCTTATGATACCGGATCATCTGAAAGACGCAGACGATGCGGCACGATATATGGAGAGATTCATCCGCTCATACGGAACCGAGATTGAAAATCTTTGATATTATTTTAAAATGGCATAGGTCATATATAATATTATGGTAGAAAAAATATTGAAGACATCCCTCCTTATTTGCACAGCTCTTGTGCTTCTCTCCTGCTCAAAGAGTTTGGAGACCACATTCAACACCCAGGAGAGCAATATAGACAAACTCATAACTTCAATGGAGAAGGATTTTCCGGATATGGTAACAACCATAAACAATAACTCATACAGGTTGACCATAGTTCCGGGAAGCGGTCCTCAACTCCTTGAAAACGGCACCGTTTCGTTCCATTATGCCGGTTACATATTCTCTGGAAGTTCGCTGCCCGGAGAAAGCAACTTGTTTGCAACCAACAAAAAATCCATTATAGACACCGGGAAATGGAATCTTACGGAGACCGACACCACAGCATTGACTGTGAACATAGCCCAAGACGAGATTGTGACGGGGCTCAGGAACGGGCTCAAAGGAATCCAGGAAGGAGAAGAATGCTACATCGTATTTTCCGGGAAATATGGTTTCGGTAAGAAACCTTACGGCACGATTCCTGCAAATTCGGCACTCCTGTACCACATCTGGGCGGGGAAAGTGACCAACGAATAAAATAAATTACTAACTTTGAAAGTTCATTCGCCGCGTGAAAGCGGCCTGATTACATACAGACACAAATGAAGAAAACTACAATCATCATTGCTGCCGCTGCAGCCTTACTTGCCGGATGCGCCAAAGAAAAGAAAGCCGTTCCAAATGAGGACGAACTTTTGTATTTCCGTTCCTGGATGCAGGTGAACCATCCCGAGGCAGAAAACAGGGATGGTATCTACATTATCGAAGACGAGCCTGGAGACGGGATTGCAGTAAAAGATATGGACTATCTCTTCGTGACATACACCTATACTGACCTCAAAGGCAACGTACAGGCAACTTCCGACATTGATATTGCGAAGCAGATAGGCACTTATGTTAAAGCTGACTGGTACGGTCCTGTGGTATGGTACACTGCAGAAAACTCCCTTTCAGCAGGAATGGAACTCGCAGTGTCCGATATGAAAGTAGGAGGCACAAGGAAGGTGATAATCCCCGGATGGATGCTGACATACAGCAGATATGACTCCGAGCAGGATTACATCAACAATGTCACAGGCAACGACAATCTCATATATACAGTCCACATCCACGACGCAGTAGAAGACATCACAGCTTGGGAATGCGAGCAGATGAAGGCTTATTCGGACAAATATCTCGGAGGTATCGACACTCTCAGCACCGGTTTCTACTACAAGGAACTCAGACCCGCCATCACGGAAGATGAATTTGCCAACGACACGACAATCACAATCAATTATATTGGACGCCTCCTGAACGGACAGGTATTTGACACCACCATCCAGGACACCGCAAAAGTTCACAATATCTACAGTTCGTCAAACACTTATGGCACTGCAACCGTCACCTGGGCAGACTCTGCTGACGGACTTACTCTCACTACAGCCGGGAATTCAACCGGCAGTTCGGTAATCAGCGGCTTCTCCAAGACACTCTGGCAGATGAAAGACGGCGCCAAAGGACTCGGAATGTTCTATTCCAACCTCGGATATTCCTCGAGCGGAAGCGGAACTAAGATTCCAGCCTACGCTCCTCTAATATTTGAGATTGACATAATCGTAACTGAAGAGGAGGAAG
>JBJEBO010000198.1:0-13326 GCA_051870155.1 Candidatus Cryptobacteroides sp. | reverse complement strand
GAAGTGTCCGTTGGAATCTCAGCCTTGCCTTCCTCACGCAAGAGAGTCACTTTCACGACATCCTGTCTGGCGAATGATTCCGAAGCAAGAAGGGATGCAATCCTATTGAGATCGTGGGTGACATTGTGTGACTTAATCCAGTCGTTTCCAGACCCTATAGGAATTACTGACAAAACGAAATCAGAAATCGGAACCGGTGAATCCCCCGTCGCGCTTTCTTCCACGAATCTCATCAGACCATCGAGGACCTCGTGCACGGTACCGTCCCCTCCAACAGAAATGAATCTCCTGTAGCCTTGCGCCGCACACTCTTTGGCTATCTTGGTGGCGTGATACTTGCAGTCGGTGTAGCGGACTTCAAATTTGATTTTCTTACCGCCAAGCAGCCGGGCAGCCTTTTTCCATACGGGCATTGTTTTTCCGCTGCCTGCGTGTGGATTCACAATGGCAAGCCAGGTCATTTCCTTTATTATATTATCGTCAATTGAAGTCATAATATCCAAAATAGAGGACAAAAGTAGAAAATAAAGGCAAGTAATGAAAATTTTTTCTAAATTTGCCAAGATATAATGTAGAAATACTATGGGAAAAGTCATAGCGATAGCGAATCAGAAAGGAGGCGTAGGAAAGACGACCACTGCCATCAACCTTGCGGCATCTTTAGCCGTAATGGAGAAAAAGGTCCTCATCATCGATGCGGATCCTCAGGCGAACACCACTTCAGGTCTGAATTTTTCTCCAGACAACGACCAGAAGAGAACCTTGTACGAGGTGATGTGCGGAGATCTTGACATTCGGGACGCACTCATACAGACCGAGATAGGCAACCTCCAGATGATTCCGTCCCATATCAACCTCGTTGGTGCGGAAATCGAGATGATAGAGCAGGAAGGCAGGGAATCCGTACTTAAAAACGCGCTCGCGCCGATCAGGAACGACTATGACTTCATCATCATCGACTGTTCCCCTTCACTCGGACTCATAACCGTCAACTCCCTCGCCGCAGCAGACTCGGTAGTCATACCTGTGCAGCCGGAATTTTTCGCTCTTGAAGGACTTGGGAAACTTCTCCAGACAATCAGGCTTGTCCAGGGCGGCATTAATACGGAACTGACTATAGAAGGCTTCCTTGTGACAATGTTCGACGGAAGAACCAGGGTTCACAATCAGGTGGTCAACGAATTGAAGGAGCATTTCGGTGATATGGTATTCAACACCATAATACAAAGGAACATACGTTTGAGCGAAGCACCATCCCACGGGAAGCCGATAATTCTTTATGACGTGATTTCAAATGGAACGGCAAACTACCTCAACTTCGCCAAAGAAGTCCTGGAAAAGAATAATGCGAAACTTGAGTTATGAGCAGCAAACAACCGAGAGGATTAGGAAAAGGACTTGGGGCGCTTTTAGGCGAAGACCTCAATCAGATAAGAAAACCGGTAGAATATGTCAACAAGACAGTGATCACTCCTGAAGTCCAAGAGAGGTCGGCTGACATAATGCTGATACCGGTGGATATGATAGAGCCGAACCCGTTTCAGCCAAGGCTTTCATTCGATGCAGAGTCATTGAACGAACTGGCTGATTCCGTGAAGACGCTTGGGCTTATCCAGCCAATCACAGTACGCAGGAAAGCATCAGATAAATTTCAAATCATCAGTGGAGAAAGGCGTTTCCGCGCCTGCCGTCTCGCAGGGCTTGACGAAATCCCGGCATATATCAGGGAGACCAATGACCAGGGAATGCTTGAGATGGCCATTGTCGAGAATGTCCAAAGGGAAGACCTCGATCCAATCGAAATTGCATTGAGCTACCAGAGGCTCATCGAAGAATGTGACCTCACACAGGAGCAGATGGCTGCAAGGGTGGGCAAGAAACGCGCATCCGTCACAAATTTCCTCAGGCTCCTAAAACTTCCTGCAAAGGTCCAGCACGACCTTAAAGTGGGTCTTTTGAGTGTAGGACACGCCAAGGTAATCCTGTCCGTGGAAGACTCCGCCATTCAGGAGAGTCTTTGCGACCTCACCGTCAAGGAGGGATTGTCTGTCAGGCAGTTGGAGGACAAAGTGCACAAATTGCAGGATCCAGGCAAGCAGAAGAAGGAGCAGGTTGAGCAACACCTTCCGGATGACTATGTGAAAGTGCTTGAAATAGTGGGCAAATATTTTGAAAACAGCATAAGTCTCAAACGCAGCAAAGAAGGCAAAGGCACGATGACAATCCATTTTGCATCAGATGCCGAAGTGGAAAAATTCCTGAAAGCCCTCGAAGACTCAAAGATTTAACTCCAGAGCAACTTACGACGATTCAAAGAATGAGAGACAAAATTCTGAGATACATATTGCCGATTCTGCTGTCAGTGCTGCTGTCGCAAACCGAAGCCTTCGCCCAGTTCAGGGAGCAGGCTTTCACCCAGACATACAATGAAAAGGCGGACAGTACGGCACGGGCGGACACATCCGACAAGCTTTTCTCTTTCAAGGAGCTTTTCGGAGGCGTAGCCCACAAGCAGGACCTGAGGATAGGAACTATGTTCGCAGGTTCCATATTTCTTCCAGGTATATCACAGATTTACAACAGGGACTATTATAAGCTCCCCATAATATATGGAGGAATCGGTGTCTGTGCCGGACTCGGAGGACATTACCTCCACCTCTACAACCAGTCTGTCAAATCAAACGCAACTGATGAGGGCATTCCCATAAACTACAAGGCCAAGCAGACCGGTACCTGGCTCCTTGCCGGAGCGGGACTCATTTATTGGGGTTCGCTGATGGACGGAGTAGCCTGCTACAAGAAAGATATTCATCCACATCCTGGCAGGGCTACCATCTACTCTATCCTGCTTCCTGGACTCGGACAGGCATACAACGGAGAATTTTGGAAAATTCCTATTTATTACGGAGGCCTCGTAGCCTGCGGTTATTTTCTCTATACCAACAACTTGAACTATGTGCGCTTCAAACGCATCCACAACGAGGCCACGAGCGAGAACAACAACAGCCCGATAGCCGCAGACACGGCAAAATGGTATCGTGATGTTTACAGGCGTTACAGGGACTATTCCATATTTGCAACCGTGGCGGTCTATCTGCTTCAGGTAATTGACGCCAATGTGTTCGCTTATATGCACGACTTTGAAGTTTCCGATGAGATCACGATGAATCTTGAGCCTACTGTAATCGCTCCGGACAATGCATACGC
Source organism: Candidatus Cryptobacteroides sp. (assembly GCA_051870155.1). Lineage (GTDB taxonomy): Bacteria > Bacteroidota > Bacteroidia > Bacteroidales > UBA932 > Cryptobacteroides. Next base: position 10,119 of record JBJEBO010000198.1, on the reverse strand, counting down.
ATTCCAGTCATCATCTTTCGGAGGCAATGCCATTGGCGTAAAGTTGGGCATAAGGTTCTGAAGTCTTTAAGGAATCCGTGCGGCAGGAAAAGTTTCGCAAACCTCACCGATTCCACATATACAACACTATAATTTGCGAAACCCCATTTGAGATGACGAAACTAAAGGTATTTACGGCAGTCGCAGCGGCTGCTATGCTTTTTGCGGTGCAGCCGGTTTCTGCAAGCGAAGCGGTAAACCCGGCAAAGAAAAAGACCAAAACGGCTTTGGTGAAAGAAAATGAAAGGATGGCCAAACAGATTGACTCCCTAAAGGCAGCATTGGCGTCCATAACGGACGAGATGGAAGGAAGGGATAGCCTTGCCACCGAGATTATGGATATGTATGAAGAAGGCAACAGACTCCGCCCGGAGGATTATAATGCCGAAGTCACCGACAGTCTTTTGAGCATCTGGTATCTTCATAATGCAGCGAGGGAAGACTACACTCCTGAATACGACCTTGATTCTGTGAGATTCAGTTCCAATGTGCCGGATTCAGTCTATATAAGGAGAATTAAAGAGATGAATTCTTATATCACATTGCCATACAATGACATAGTGAAGAACTATATCATCCTCTATTCGGAAAAACTGAAGAATATCAACAAGATTCTCGGTCTCTGCAAATATTATATGCCTATCTTCGAATCCACCTTCAACAAATATGATATGCCGGAAGAACTAAAGGCAATGGCTGTGATTGAATCAGCTCTCAACCCGGTTGCCGTTTCAAGAGCCGGTGCAAAGGGAATGTGGCAGTTTATGTATCAGACGGCCAAGAACTATGGTTTGAAAATCAATTCATTTGTGGATGAGAGGATGGATGTGGAGAAAGCTGCTGACGCAGCTGCAAGATATCTTATGGATTCCTACAAGATATTCGGTGACTGGAACCTTGCTATCGCATCATACAACTGTGGGGCAGGCAATGTGAACAAGGCAATCCGAAGGAGCGGCGGAAAAATGGCTTTCTGGGACATTTATCCATATCTGCCACGCGAGACAAGAGGCTACGTACCGGCCTTCGTCGGAGCTCTCTACACTATGAATTACTACAAGGAGCACGGCATCGTGCCTGAGGTTGCGGCAATGCCTCCTGCTGTGGACACATTCAAGATCAACAAGATGCTCCACTTCAAACAAGTGGAGGAACTCGTCGGCATCCCTATGGAGCAAATCAGAAACCTCAACCCGCAATATCGTCACGACATCGTTCCTGGCAATGAGGCAGAATATGTCCTCAGGCTTCCATTCAACTACAGCAACAAATTCATCGATGCCGGAGATTCTCTCTACCGTTACAAAGCGGAAGAACTCTTCAACCCTGTGACAATCAAGAAAATCCAAGACGGCGGTGATGGTCAGAGGATAATCTACAAAGTTAAGTCCGGCGACAATCTCGGAAAAATTGCAGCAAGACATCGGACCACCGTAGCAAAAATCAAGAAATGGAACGGTCTCAGAAGCGACAATATCCGCGTAGGACAGCGTTTGGTAATATATACCGGGAATGCCGCCCCTGCATCAACTTCGTCATCTTCATCATCGTCTTCAACCAAGACTTCCTCAACAAGCCAGACCAAGACATCAAGTGCATCATCACAGACAACGTCATCAAATACAGGCTATACTGTATATACAGTTAAGCAGGGAGACACCCTCTATGAGATTGCCAAGAAATACCCTGGAATCAGCGCCAAGAACATTATGGACTACAACAAGATCGGAAGCAACATCCGTCCTGGAATGAAATTGAAGATTCCAAAGAAATAACTTCAGAAATCCATAATGAGCATCAGCTTCAGCCCGGCTTTGCCGGGCTTTTTCTTTTCCACCCCATCATTTTGATAAAAATATCCCGTATATGAACATCTTGTCCACAGTTTCAATTGGCGACACAGCCTCACTCCTGCATTCACTGCGCCCCACGCTCCCCTTCCGTACAATGCAGGCACATTGAAATTTCCAGGGGCATCCGGCTCATAAACATAAATCCTGTCGCTCCAATTATCCACGAAAAATGTCCCGGCTCTTATCACCAAGGATGACCTTCCATCTTTCCAAATTGCATCCACAAGGGCGGTCGTTCCCCATCGGGTGCATCTGACAAGATCCGCTCTTGCCCTGAATGTCCATAGCCCCACCCTTCCTTCCATCTCAGCTCTTGCCTCAAGCCTCAAAGGTTCATATTCATCCCGGAATCTACCGGCAAATTTCAATGAAATCCCCCAAATAGGACTTGCCCTCAAGGTATAATCCGCCTTCACCTTGACTTGCCGGTTATATTTTCTGTCCCTGAAACTCGCTGCATCCACTGATAGAGTGCCGCTGTGGACATCAACAGTAATCCCCTCAACTCCTGACAGTTGGATTTTCTTCCCCGCTCTGAATCCCATACCGATTGCAACTCCACATTCCCCTTCACATTTGGACGAAGTCCGCACTGCTCCGGCCCACTGGGATGAAAAGCCTGAGGGATAAGACCTTAGATTGACTGCACAATTGACTTTGTCCCCTATTTTCATAGTGGCACCTGCGAGGAAAGCAATCCGTCCGGATATGAGGTCAGTACATATTTCTCCGGCAAGGACTGACCTCCCGACTGATACCCTGGAATCCAGAGAGAGCTTCGCCGGTCCGCCTTTGTCCGCGGCACAGCAGAATGTCAATGAAGTCTCTGACCTTCGACCCAGCCAGGCAGCATTTGCCACGGGAACAAGACGAACATCTGAAAAATCCTTTTTATATATGGCATCGTGAAAGTCGTCAAGACCTGCAGCCACAGAAAATCTCAGCCTGCCAAATCCGAAATCGGTTGCCAGTCCTGTAAAAGTGCCGGAGCCTGTAAATGAATATGGGGAAGAGAAGCCATAAGAACGTCTAAGAAAAGATTCAGGGGCGCCAAAACCTGAGAAAGACATTGAGTTCCACATCGCAAGTCCCTGACCGAAACGAGCTTTGTAATCCCCTATTATGATTTTGCCTGGATAATGTTTTCCAAACAGGGTGGCGGTTAGGGAGAAGGCCGAAGGATATGCCTGCTCTGCAGAGTTGCTTTTGGAGAAACCTGCCGAGACCTCTCCCCGATTTCCTGCTTCCATCCTCCATTTGGCCCCATAACTCCAGTTGAAGCTATCAGAGCCGGTAAGGTTGCCGGCTGATTTCAGGGAAGCGGAATGTCTTGGGTGGACGCTTGACCGGGTGGAATGGCCTGGAGATGAAGATGATTCAAGGGTGATGAACGGAGTGAGCAAACGGACGAAGTCGGAGCCGAAACCGTCGATGAGTGCAAGTTCCGAAAATGAGAGGATGTCTCCGCTCGTAGAGATACAGTCGGTCAATGCAGCAACCTGATACGGGCTCAAAAGACCGCTTGCGAGAAGAGCCTGCTCCGATGCAATGTTCAGAGGCAGTGGATGATGCAGATAATGAGAATAATGCTCAATGGTTTCTTCATCAAGGTCTTCGGCAGAGGTAGCACCAAGAAACGCAATAATCGGAGTGATTTCATCACCGGGAGAATCCGCGGCAGCAGGAGAAATCTCCTGGGAGAAGATGCCAAGAAAGACAAGGCAACACATAAAATTTACCATAACAACACATATCAACTTCACATTATACGCCTTTGCCTTGCTTTGCAAATCTAAATAAAAAACCAATAAAAACCAATAATACGAGATTTTTTAGTAATTTTGTAAGATGTAAAATTTCAATACAGGCAATATGACGGAAAAAATCACTCTCCAGGACAAGACATTCAAGCCGTTCATCTCCAACGAGGAACTGATGGTGGCTATCGACAAGGTCGCAGACAGGCTCAACCAGGATTATTCAGGCGGCAAGGATGTTCCCATACTGCTATGTGTCCTCAACGGCTCGATAATGTTCACTGCAGAACTTATGAAACGCCTGACTTTCGATCTTGAAATAGTCTCGATTAAATTAAGTTCATACGAAGGGACTTCAAGCACCGGCAAAGTTAGGGAGGCTATGGGATTGACATCTGACATCACAGGCAGAAGGGTGATCATTGTAGAAGACATCGTGGACACTGGTAACACCATAATGGAACTCAAGGACATAATAATGCGACACGGAGCTGCTGAAGCGAAAGTCTGCACTATGCTCCTAAAGCCGGAAGTCTATAAGAAGGACGCAGTCCTTGACTATGTGGCAATGGAGATTCCTGATAAATTCATTGTTGGATTCGGATTGGATTACAACCAGCTTGGACGCAATAACAAGGATATTTTTGTACTCGATACAGACGAACAATAACACAATCAAGATGAAATATTTCATTTTATTCGGTCCTCCGGGTGCCGGGAAAGGCACTCAGGCCACATCAATGAAAGAAAGGTACAATCTCAGGCACATTTCTACCGGAGAATTGCTCCGCAACGAAATCGCAAAAGGTTCTGAACTCGGACTTAAGGCAAAGGCGCTCATCGATGCAGGTGCCTTGGTTCCAGACGAGATCGTGGAAGGAATGATAGAATCTGCATTCAGGACTGCAACAGGAATTAATGGATTTCTGCTTGACGGCTTCCCTCGCACTACAGCCCAGGCTGAAGCTCTTGACGGGATGCTCGCAAAGACAGGCGAAAGTGTGACAGGAGTAGTTTCAATAATGATTCCCGACGAAATGATTAGGGAAAGAATCCGTCACAGAGCTGCTATCGAAGGTCGTGCGGACGATGCAAAGGACGAGACAATCAGCAATCGTATCGCCACATATCACGAAAAGACGGAGCCGCTGGTAGGTTTCTATAAGAACGCCGGTAAATATCACGAAATCGACGGAGTGGGAACCATCGAGGAGGTCCGCGAAAGGATTTTCGCTGTTATGGATCAACTTTAAAATACAACCATTTATAATAAAAAAAAAGGAGCCGACCCATAAGTCAGCTCCTTTTTTTTATTAAACGCCTTGATTAGAGGGCGAGTTTCTTGTATGTTTCAAGACGGATCTTCGCATATTCCTCAGTCTTCTGGAGAAGTTCTGCGGCGTGGTCAGGATACATCTTGTAGAGAGAAGCGAAACGAACCTCACCTTTGAGGAAGTCCTGGAATTTGCTCCAATCAGGCTCCTTGCTATCGAGAGTGAACGGATTCTTTCCGGTTCCCTCAAGAGCAGGGTTATACCTGTAAAGATGCCAGTAACCGCACTCTACTGCGAGTTTCTCCTCTTTCTGGCTCAGACCCATTCCGGCTTTCAAACCGTGGTTGATACAAGGTGCGTAAGCAATGATGAGAGATGGTCCATCATAAGCTTCAGCTTCCTTGATTGCGTTGAAATACTGGATAGGGCTTGCACCCATAGCTACCTGAGCAACATAAACATAACCGTAGCTCATAGCCATCATTCCAAGGTCTTTCTTGCGAACCTTCTTACCAGAAGCGGCGAATTTGGCAATCGCGCCGGCAGGAGTTGATTTAGAAGACTGTCCACCTGTATTTGAATAAACCTCAGTATCAAGAACGAGGATGTTCACATTCTCACCTGAAGCGAGCACGTGGTCAAGTCCGCCGTATCCGATATCGTAAGATGCACCGTCACCGCCAATTATCCACTGGCTGCGTGCAGGTATAAAGTGCTGATATTCAAGAAGAGCTTTGCAAGTGTCGCAGTTACACTGTTCCATAAGAGGAACGAGGGCGTCAGCAACCTCACGGGTTACCTTTGCATCGTTGCGGTTCTCAAGCCACTTGGTGAAGAGGGCCTTCATCTCGTCTGAGCAGCAACTGCAAGCAAGACCTTTCTCCATCAGACCTGCTACAGTGGCACGTGCCCTGTCAGAACCGAGTTTCATACCAAGGCCAAATTCGCAGAAGTCCTCGAAGAGTGAGTTAGCCCAAGCCGGACCGTGACCCTGTGCGTTGGTGCAATATGGAGATGCAGGGAATGAAGCTCCGTAGATTGATGAACATCCAGTTGCATTGGCAATCATCATATGGTCACCGAAGAGCTGGGTAATGGTCTTGATATATGGAGTCTCACCACAACCTGCGCAGGCACCTGAGAATTCGAAGAGAGGCTGAGCGAACTGTGCGTTCTTGACGTTCTGAGCCTTAGGCTGAACGTTCTCTTTGTAGCCGACGTGGCTGTGGAGCCAATCGAAGTTGTGCTGCTCGGCTTCCTGACTCTGGAGAGGCTGCATAACGAGAGCTTTCTCCTTGGCAGGGCAGACATCGGCACAGTTGCCACAACCTGTACAGTCGAGAACTGAAACTGAGAGAGCGAACTTGTACTCTTTGAATACAGCCTTGCCCTGAGTTGTCTTGAGTCCTTCCGGTGCAGCTGCAGCCTCTTCGTCAGTGAGGAGGAATGGACGGATTGCAGCATGAGGGCAGACAAATGCACAGTTGTTACACTGGATACAGTTCTCAGCCTTCCACTCCGGAACCTTCACTGCAACACCACGTTTCTCATAAGCGGCGGTACCTGCAGGAATTGTTCCGTCAGCCTGATCCTTGAATGCGCTTACAGGGAGGGTATCTCCGCACTGTGCGTTGACAACATCAGCAACTTCCTTCACGAATGCAGGAGCGAGACGGTCCTTGTTAGGGTTCTCGAATTTTGCAGTGATATCCTTCCAATCAGCAGGAATCTCAACCTTTGTATATTCACCACCTCTGTCAACAGCGGCGTAGTTCATATTCACGATGTTCTCACCCTTCTTGCCGTAGCTCTTCACGATTGCCTTCTTCATATATGATACGGCCTCCTCGTAAGGAATGATGCCTGTGATCTTGAAGAATGCAGACTGGAGGATGGTGTTGGTCCTTCCGCCGAGTCCGATTTCTGCAGCGATCTTGGTTGCGTTGATGATATAGAGGGTGATGTTCTTCTTTCCAATCACGGCCTTAACGTGGTCAGGGATTCTCTTGAGAGTCTCTTCCTCATCCCAGAGGCTGTTCAGAAGGAGGGTACCGTTCTGTTTGATGCCTTTGAGAACGTCATACTTGGTGAGGTATGAAGGAACGTGGCAAGCCACAAAGTCAGGGGTTGACACGAGATAAGGAGCCTTAATCGGAGAATCACCGAATCTGAGGTGTGAGCAGGTGTATCCGCCTGATTTCTTTGAATCGTAGTCGAAATATCCCTGGCAATACTTAGGAGTATGGTCACCGATAATCTTGATGGTGTTCTTGTTTGCTCCGACGGTACCGTCTGAACCGAGACCGTAGAATTTACACTCTGTGGTTCCTGGTTTCACGATGGAGATTTCCTCTTTTGCAGGGAGAGATTTGAATGTAACGTCATCGACGATACCGATTGTGAATCCATCCTTAGGCTCTGCAAGTTCGAGATTCTCGTAAACTGAAACGATTTGTGCAGGAGTGGTATCCTTTGAAGAAAGACCATAACGTCCGCCTACGATGAGCGGTGCGTCTGCTATTCCCTGGAAGATGGCCTTGACATCGAGGAAGAGAGGCTCGCCAACTGCACCCGGCTCTTTGGTTCTGTCGAGGACAGCGATTCTCTTGACGGTCTTAGGAAGGGCTTTGAGGAAATATTTGGTTGAGAAAGGTCTGTAGAGACGAACAATGAGCACTCCGACTTTCTTGCCCTGAGCCTCAAGATAATCGATGGTTTCCTTGATTGTCTCAGTTACTGAACCCATTGCGATGATAACGTTCTCAGCCTCAGGATCTCCATAATAGTCATAAGGACGGTACTCACGGCCTGTAAGCTCACTGATTTCGCCCATATATCTTGCAACTACATCTGGAACTGCATCATAAGCCTGGTTGCAAGCCTCACGTGCCTGGAAATATACGTCGCCGTTCTGTGCGGTACCTCTTGTAACAGGAGCATCCGGACTGAGAGCTCTTGCCCTGAATTTGGCGAGAGACTTGGTGCTAATCATTCCCTTGAGGGCTTCCTCGTCAATCAGTTCAATTTTCTGAATCTCGTGTGAAGTACGGAAACCGTCGAAGAAGTGGATGAAAGGAATGCTTGACTTGATAGTGGAAAGATGTGCAACAGCTGCCATATCAAGAGCCTCCTGTACGGAAGCGGAAGCAAGCATTGCAAATCCGGTCTGACGGCAAGCCATAACGTCCTGATGGTCACCGAAGATAGAGAGGGCGTGAGATGCGAGGGCACGTGCTGAGACGTGGAAAACCGCAGGTAGCATCTCGCCTGCTATCTTATACATATTAGGGATCATAAGAAGAAGTCCCTGGGAAGCAGTGAAAGTAGTTGTGAGGGCACCTGCCTGAAGAGAACCGTGAACAGCACCAGCAGCACCGCCTTCACTCTGCATTTCGGTCACTTTGACCACTTCACCAAAAAGGTTTTTCTTTCCTTGTGCAGCCCACTCATCTACATATTCAGCCATTGTGGATGAAGGGGTGATAGGGTAAATCGCTGCGTGCTCGCTGAAAAGGTAAGCGATATGAGCGGCAGCATAGTTACCGTCACAAGTAATAAATTTTTTTTCGTTTGCCATAATTTTAGTGGTTTATGTATATAGTTTCGATTCTGATAAATTCCGTTACCGTGCACGAAAATATTATATGCGTCGCAAATTTACTTAAATTTTTCGCATTACATCTATAAAAATTGAAAAATATGTTATCAACGACAAAAGATGTCCAATATTTATTGTTTGATATACCATTATTATGTTTCTCAGGCAAATGGTATGGGTTGTGTATGGATGCCGAACTGCATTATTGTAAATATTACATAAAAATTATTTGCAAAATTCGGACAAAAATGAATAAAACGAAGAATTATGATTTTACCATCATAGTCCCTGTCTTCAACGAGCAGGACAATGTGCCACAATTGGAAAAACGTCTTGGAGATTATATCGGTAGATGCAAGATGAAAGCCTGTGTGCTGATGGTGGACGACGGGTCGAAAGATTCAAGTATGGGGAGAATCAAGGAGGCCTGTGGGCGCAACAAAGATTTCCATTACATTCATTTGGAGACCAATTCCGGGTTGAGTACTGCCCTGAAAGCAGGCATAGACAATGTCTATTCCCCATTTCTCGGGTATATTGATGCAGACCTCCAGACCGCACCTGAAGATTTTGACCTTCTTCTGGATGCTATCGGCAATTCGGATATGGCAATAGGCATTAGAGTTGACAGAAAAGACAGTGGCTTCAAGAAACTCCAATCAAAAATCGCCAACGGATTCAGGAGGATGATGACCGGTGATGATGCGAAGGACACCGGCTGCCCGCTGAAAGTTATCAGGACAGATGTAGCAAAACAAATCCCTTTCTTCAAAGGAATGCACCGTTTCCTGCCTGCTCTGGTGATGCTTCAGCAAGGAAACGGTTACGTACAAGTTCCGGTCAGACACTTTCCACGCACTGCCGGAGAGTCCAAATATCATCTTTGGAACCGCTTGTGGGGTCCGTTCTGTGACTGTTTTGCATTCCGTTGGATGAAGAAGCGCTATATCCGCTACTCCATATCTTCTGCGTCATTAACCTCGGACAAAGATCAAGAAATTTTCACTTGCGAAAATTGAGTATTTTTCTCACTTGCGAAAATTGAGCGAATGAATACATCTAATATTCTGGTCTATGCCATAGGCTTCACGGCACAATTGTTCTTCAGTGCGAGGACACTCCTTCAATGGATAAAGACGGAGAAAGCAGGAAAGGTTGTATCTCCATCATCATACTGGGTATTCAGCATACTGGGCTCCTGGTTGTTCATAATTTATGGATGGCTCAGGGACGATTTCTCCATTATCCTCGGTCAGTTTCTCTCATATTACATTTATATATGGAATCTCAACCTGAAAGGAATATGGAAGAAAATACATCTCCCTCTGAAAATCATATTGATTGCCACCCCACCTGTCGTTGCCGCCTTCCTGCTTTCAGATGCCCCCACATTCTTCAGGTCAATGTTCGCCAACAGTGAAATACCGCTATGGATGGTAATCTATGGTTCGGCCGGTCAGATCATATTCACATTCAGATTCATATATCAATGGATAGCCTCAATCAAAAGACACGACTCCGTCCTTCCGGCAGGCTTCTGGATAATATCACTTATTGGAAGCCTGACCATTATGACATACGGAGTGATACGCCGTGAC
>JBJEBO010000197.1:0-2941 GCA_051870155.1 Candidatus Cryptobacteroides sp. | reverse complement strand
GAAGACTTAGGCAGATACGGTCTTTATTTCCACAATACTATACTTAAGAAAAAACAATGAACTGTCTCCTGATTTATTACACCGGTACGTTCAATACCCGCTATGTCACCAAGAAGCTCAAAGCAAGGCTGGAAGATGAAGGGTGGAACGTCACCTCATACGAAATAGACCCACTCAACAACGAGCGTCTTGACCTCACAGCCTATGACATCATAGGCCTGGGCTATCCGATTTACGGCTACTGCGCTCCCTGGCCTTTCCTCCGTTTCATTCGCGCTCAAAAATTCCCCAAAGGAATGAAAGTGTTCATTTACAAGAACTCAGGAGAGACCGAGCACGCCAATGACGCATCATCCAAATATGTCTGCCGCAAGCTCCGCAAGGACAAGGTGAAGATGGAAAATGAATACCATTTCATAATGCCGTACAACATCCATTTCAGGTTCGACGACTATCTTGTGAAAGAGATTCTGATTATGGACTCGAAACTGATGGACATCCTTGTCTATGAGGTAAAGAACGGCATAAGCAACATAAAACCTTACAAATTATGGCCGCGTCTGGTTTCCTCAGTGGTCTCCAGGCCGCAATATATCGGCGGCGACATCAACTCGTTCCTCTACAAAGTCGATCCGGAGAAATGCATCAACTGCGACCTTTGTATAAAGAACTGTCCCACGAAGAATGTCTATAGGGATTCCAAAGGCACAATCCACTTCCACCATAATTGCCAAATGTGTATGAGATGCTCTTTCTTCTGTCCGGGTGACGCCATTCACATAGGCTTCCTTGACGATTGGGGTTGGAAGGTGAACGGAGGATATGATTTCAAGAAAATCGAGAAAATAAAGTATGACAAGCCATATATCACCGACAAGACAACCGGTTTCTTCAAGTGTTATATTGAGACCTACAGAAAAATAAACCAGCGGCACAAAGAAATTTTCGGAGAATAATGTACAATATTCAAATAATAATTAACCAATGAAATAAGATAATGAATCCTTTCTATGGACTCAAGCTTGCCTTTATGACGAAGGCGCTTGAAAAAGACAAGAAGAAACCTTTCGACAGTGCCGCCCTTGACCTGTGGGAACTCCCGGAAGGGGCCGGGGAGGACATCAACAATAGCTGGTGGTTCGGAGGATATGACTTGCAAGGACGGTCGCTGACGCTGCGCCGTGGCGACCGTAACAACGGAATGGCTGAAGTGTTCGTGATGTTCAGCGACCACGACGGGAAGTTTTATGTCACTGAGAAACAGCTATTTCCCCGGGACGAGGCTCCCCTTTTGGTCAGAAATCTGATCCCGGGAAGGGATTGGCACGTAGAGTTCGACGGAGAACTTACGGAGCAATATTCAGGGAAAAAGGTTCACGTTAAATTCGCCTTTGACTACACGGCACGCCTGCCGATTTTCCATCCGGCAAGGGATGGGGACACCTACCCTATGGCCAACGCATTCGCACGTATGAAATGGAACAGGAAGTTCTTCAGGCAATTGGTCCAATCCGGCATAGGCAAGGACGGGAACACATACAAGCAGATTCACGTCGAGCAGACAGGATTTTTCAAGGGTTGGATTGAAATTGACGGGAATAAAACAGAACTCAACCTGAAGGGAGCTCGCGACAGGGCGTTTGGCAAACGCGAGTGGGACTATATGAACCAGCATATCTGGATCATAGCGGCTACGGAAAAAGGAGAAGTACTGAACTTCAGCCTTGTAAGCTATCCACACGTAACCAACCTCAACGTGGGATATATGGATTTCGGATGTGACAGAAATTATTCGATTCTTAACTACAAAATGATTCAATGGGACCATAACGGCGGGAAAGGACCGGATGAGATGGTCGTGGATATGTCTTTTACAAACGGAAAGATATATCGGATGAGATGCCGAAGACAACACGACCTCTATACCCCCTTCGACGAAGGCAGATTCTATTTCCACGAATGTGTCGGTCCCATAGAATTTACGTCCATCCGTGAAATTGGACAGGCGGAATGCGGTCCTGTTGAATTCAAGGCTTATGGAACCATCGAATATGGATGGAATCGTGACAGCAGCCGCTGGAACAATTGGTAATTGTTGAAGATTCCCAAGATAATTTAAGAGACGATAAGATGACTAAGATTTTTAACTTGAATGACATCCCGAAGGATGCCATAGACGCGGTCGGCGGTAAAGCGCGCGGTCTTAACCAACTGATAAAATTCGGATATAACGTTCCTGAGGGTTTCGTTGTCACTGATATTGACGAAGAAGAAACATTCGAAGGGACTGTCAGGAAATATAAGGACGAAGGCTGGGATTATGTGTCCGTAAGATCCTCAGCCACACTTGAGGACGGCTGCGAATTCTCTGCAGCCGGTCAATTTGCCACAGTGCTGAATGTCAAAGGCGGAAAGGCATTGAAGGAAGCTGCGAAAAAATGCAAAGATTCTCTGATTAACGAAACAGCCTTGAAATATACCGAGACATTCCTGCATTCAAAGGAGAACAGGATGAACATCGTCGTACAGAAAATGGTGAATGCCAAGTGTGCCGGTGTGATTTTCTCCAGTGCCCCGATGCGTCCCGGTTTCGTTCTTGTGGAGGCGGTTCCCGGACTGGGCGAGAACCTTGTTTCGGGAAAGATGTCCGCCCAGCAATACAGGGTAAGGGGTGAGAAGCTTGAAAAGATGCCCGGGCAACCTTTGCTCACAATGGATCAGGCGATAGAATTGGGCAAGGCAGGCAAAAAGGCCGAAGAACTTTTCGGGAAGCCGATGGATTTGGAATGGGCGATGGATTCAGACGGAATCGTACATTGGCTGCAAGCCCGCCCGATCACCATTAGCGAGTCAGTCACAATGAATGAGCTTGACTGTGACGCAGATGCGACATCAATGGTTTACACGACGGGAAACATCGGCGAGGTCATCCCCGGAGCAA
>JBJEBO010000196.1:0-2943 GCA_051870155.1 Candidatus Cryptobacteroides sp. | reverse complement strand
CCCTATGGGAGAGAGCGAGCCTGTTGCAGGAACTCCTATGGATTTTGTAGTGGAGAAGCCGATCGGACGCGACATCAAGACTGATTTCCCTGCACTGAATTATGGAAAGGGATATGACAATTGCTGGGTTATCGACGGGGCCGAGCCTGGTCAGATTCAGACAGCGGCAGTCCTTCGTTCTCCGGATAGCGGCAGGGTGCTTGAGGTGCTCACTACCCAGCCGGGAGTGCAGGTTTATACAGGCAACTGGCTTGCAGGATGTCCTGTTGGCAAGTGCGGCAGGAGTTATAATGACTATGAGGGTGTTGCCATCGAATGTCAGAATTTCCCTGATGCTCCGAACAAGGCAGATTATCCTTCTCCTGTACTTCGTCCTGGAGAGGTTTATGAGCAGGCTATCATTTTTGCCTTTTCTGCTGAATAAGTTAGATATCTCGACTTCGGGCTTGCGCCCTTCGCTCGATATGACAAATGTCATCTCGACTGAGCGAAGCGAATGGAGAGATCTTAAAGGAATAATTATATGAAACAATATTTAGATCTTCTGCGTCACATAAGAGAGAACGGAGTGATGAAAAGCGACCGTACCGGGGTGGGGACACAAAGCATTTTCGGTTACCAGATGCGCTTTGATCTCAGCCAGGGTTTCCCTCTTCTGACGACCAAGAAGGTTCATCTCAAATCAATAATATATGAACTTCTGTGGTTCATCTCTGGAGACACCAACATCAAATATCTGAAAGATCACGGGGTGTCCATCTGGGATGAATGGGCTGATGAGAATGGAGACCTTGGTCCGGTCTATGGGCATCAGTGGCGCAGTTGGCCCACTCCGGACGGTGGCACGATAGACCAGTTATCCAATGTGATAGAGACAATCAAAAAGAATCCGGATTCAAGAAGGATGATAGTATCCGCCTGGAATGTAGCCGAAGTGGACAAAATGGCTCTTCCTCCTTGCCATACTCTTTTCCAGTTCTATGTGGCAGACGGACGCCTTTCCTGCCAGCTCTACCAGCGAAGTGCCGATGTTTTCCTCGGGGTGCCGTTCAACATTGCATCTTATGCCCTCCTTACAATGATGGTGGCGCAGGTTTGCGGTCTCGAGCCAGGCGAGTTCATCCATACGACAGGAGACACACATATCTATCAGAATCATTTTGAGCAGGTTGCGCTCCAGCTTTCACGTGAGCCGAAACCTCTTCCAAAAATGAAGATTAATCCTGAAGTCAAGAACATTTTTGATTTCAAATATGAAGATTTCACCCTTGAGGATTATGATCCGTGGCCTGCAATCAAGGCTCCTGTTGCAGTCTGAAATCACTTAACATCAGGGAAGGTATTTGTAAATATGAGTATAGAAAAACATATAATAGCTGCAGTAGCTGAAAATAATGCCATAGGACGCTCAAATGCGCTCCTATGGCATCTTTCTGAAGACTTGAAATTTTTCAAACGCACCACTACAGGCTATCCTGTAATTATGGGACGCAAAACTTTCGAATCCATTGGCAGACCTCTTCCTAAGCGGCTCAATATCGTTGTATCAAGAGGCTTCGATGCTCCCGAAGGAGTGGTGGTAGTGCCATCTCTCGATGCCGCCTACAAGGCCGCGGAGGATTATGCAGAGAATGCATCAGACGGGATGAAATGTTTTGTAATCGGTGGCGGTTCGATCTATGCAGCTGCCTTCCAGGATGCCGACGTGCTCCATATAACTCATATCTATTCTTCCGTTCCTGATGCCGACACCTTCTTTCCTGTCATAACCCCTGAAGAATGGAAGGAAACTTCCCGTTCAGAACTTTTTACCGACGATGCCGCCGGCGTCACCTTCGACTTTGTCACCTATTCTCGGTGTTAGATTTACGTTATTCCTGTTTCATTCCTCCGGCGATTCCGGCCTGGATGCCGCGGAGCTCCGCAAGAGAGCGAAGACGTCCGTAGCAGGAATATCCCGGATTGGATATGCGGGTCAGGTCATCGCACATTTGATGACCGTGGTCCGGACGCAAAGGAATGCGGACTTTCCTGCGCTGTTCTACTTCAAGGACAGCTTTCATCATATCATAGACATCTACATCTCCTTCGAGAAGATTGGCCTCGTAGAAGTTGCCTTCATCATCGCGTTTTGTACTGCGAAGGTGGACGAATCCTACCCTGTCACCAAATTCACGCATCATTGCCGGGCACGTATTGTCTCCGCGTACTCCAAAAGATCCGGTGCAGAGGCAAAGACCATTTGACGGATTCGGAACAGCTGCAATCAGTTTGCGGAAATCTTCCGCGGTGGACAAGATGCGCGGAAGTCCAAGAATTGGATAAGGAGGGTCATCCGGGTGGATTACCATTTCACTGCCACATTCATCAGCTACAGGACAAATCTGTTGCAGGAAGAAAATGAGGTTTGAGCGGAGCTGTTCTGCATCAATTCCGTCATATCGTGCAAGAGCTTGACGGAACTGGTCGAGGGTGAAACTTTCCTCGCTTCCCGGGAGACCGGCAATCATATTTCGTGTAATGAGCTGTATCTCTTCAGGAGTCATTTGCTCATATCTGGCCTTTGCTTTTGCAATGTCTTCAGACGAATATTCCTGCATTGCGGCAGGGCGTTTCAAAATGAAAAGATCAAATGCCATAAAAGCGGCTCGCTCGAAACGCAATGCACGGCTTCCATCTGGCATCTCGTATGCGAGATCCGTCCTGGTCCAGTCAAGAACAGGCATAAAGTTGTATGTGATGCAATGAATGCCACATTCGGCCAGGTTGCGAATCGTCTGCTTGTAATTCTCAATATATTTAAGGTAGTCTCCCTCACGGGTTTTGATATGCTCGTGCACAGGTACGCTTTCAACTACGCTCCATACCATTCCTTTGTCTGCTACCATCTTCTGTCGTGCACGGATTTCCTCTACCGGCCATACTTCGCCGTTTGGAATATGA
>JBJEBO010000195.1:0-2948 GCA_051870155.1 Candidatus Cryptobacteroides sp. | reverse complement strand
CCTGCTATGTCGAATGCCACAAAGGAAGTCATCCCGACTTTCCCTACCTCAGCCAATTACCACACTTTCAAAGTGATGGCTTTAGCTCCGGACACGACTCTAGAAATCAGGGTTGTTGACCGTTTCGGAAATGTCTATACGGAATCAATGTCAAGGCCGAAGTCCTTCACTGTAGAAAACTACAAGTTTTGATTCCTTATTCACTGAATGACATACCAACTATTATCATTAACTAAACTAAAATTTATGAGATTCTTTAAAACTATTGCTGTGTCTCTGTTGCTGGCAATGGGAAGTCTGATTTCCCTGCAGGCCCAGAACAGAGCTGTGTCAGGAAAAGTTCTTGACGAGCAACAGCAGCCTGTCATCGGAGCGGCGGTTATGGTTGCCGGCGGCGCCAGCATCGGTGCAGTGACGGACAATGATGGCTCATTCACATTGAACGTTCCTTCAGGAGATGTCGTTCTCGAAGTATCCTGTCTGGGTTATGTCTCAAAGAATGTTACCGTCCCGTCAACTCTTGCAAGGGTCACGGTAAACCTTGAAGAGGACAAGATGCTCCTTGAGGAAACCGTCGTGGTCGGTTATGGCACCCAGAAAAAGGTGAACCTCACCGGAGCGATTTCCGTCGTTGACAACAAACAGCTGCAGGACCGTTCTTCGCACAACCTTGTGACTATGCTCCAGGGTTCCGTACCGGGACTCAACATCACCACGCAAAGCGGTAACCCGGGCAGCACCGGTAAGCTCAACATCCGCGGTTTCACATCTATCAACAATTCCGACGACGGTCCTATCGTCCTGATAGACGGAGCTATCGGAGACCTTGAGGATGTTAATCCTAATGATGTGGAGAGCATTTCAGTCATAAAGGATGCTTCCGCAGCCGCCGTTTATGGAGCGAGGGCCGCATTCGGAGTGATTCTCGTTACAACGAAAAAGGGTGCCGACGCCGACGGAAAGGCCAAGATTCGCTACAGCGGCAAGTTCGGTTGGGAAGAACCTACCACTTCCACCGACTATGAGAGCAGGGGATATTGGTCTGTATATACCCTCGACCTTTTCTGGAAGACCCAGGCGGCCGGTTCGCCATACACAGGTTACACCGACCACGATATGATGGAACTCCTTGCGCGTGTGAACGACAAGACAGAGGATCCGTCCCGCCCTTGGGTTGTTACCGAGGTAAGGAACGGACGTGAGCAGTGGATTTACTATTGCAACACCGATTGGTATCACGAGATGTTCAACGACAGGCATCCTGTCCAGCAGCACTCGATTTCAATCAGTGGTGGAAGTAAGAATATAAAGTATTTTATTTCAGGAGGTTATGACCGTCAGACCGGTATCATCAAGCCTACTCCTGATGTGTTTACCAAATACAATCTCAGGGCTAAGATCGATGCAAAGCTAAATAAATGGCTGAGTTTCTCAAACAACTCTTCTTTCTATAGTTCAAACTATTCCTATATAGGAGTAGGTGACATCCAGGATGTGTTCCGCAATCTCAGGCACACTCCTGCATCCTTCCCGCTCTTCAACCCGGACGGAACCGGTCTGTACAATAACCCTCTGATTATCGGAGGAAACTATAACGTCGCAAACGGTCGTCAGATTGTCTTTTATATGGGCAAGCACCAAAATTCCGAGAAAAAATTCAATTTCGCCAACACTTCATCCCTTGTGATTGCTCCGATCAAGCAGTTCAACATCACTGCTGATTTCACATACAGGAGGGTTCAGAGGAATGATATGCACCGCACGGTGAACATCCCTTACGGAATCAGCCCTGGAGTGACATCTGCTTATACTTCCGGTGCCGGTCTCGATCAGCTCACAGAGCAGGGGAGGACCTACGACTATTTGTCAGGCAACGTTTTTGCCACTTACGCTGACACTTTCAAGGATGCACACAACCTCAAGGTGATGCTCGGATTTAATGCGGAAACATATCATTATAAGAATGTTACGGCAGTGGGTCAGAACCTTTCCGACGAATATCTCAACGACCTTTCCCTCGTGGTTCCGGATGAAAGCGGTGCCACCATCACATCGGTGACCGGAGGTCAGAGCGAATATGCCCTTATGGGTTTCTTCGGGCGTATAAATTACGACTACAAAGGACGTTATCTCTTCGAACTCGCCGGACGTTACGACGGTTCATCCCGCTTCTCCGCCGGACATCGATGGGGCTTCTTCCCGTCAGGATCCGCAGGATGGCGTATTTCCGAAGAGCCTTTCTTCGAACCTGCGAAAAAGGCTGTCAGCAACCTCAAACTCCGTGCTTCGGTAGGTAGCCTTGGCAACCAGAATGTTGATAACTATGCCTTTATGAGGACAATCGAAATCAAGACATTCTCAGGCTACACTTTCGGAGAAGGCACCAACAGGGCGCAGTATGCCAACCTCACTGCCCCGAACTCAAGCTCATTGACTTGGGAAACCACTTATCAGTACAATGTGGGACTTGATGCTTCATTCTTCAACAACCGTCTGGATTTCACTGCTGAGGCTTATATCCGTGATACGAAGAATATGCTCGTCCAGGGTAATGCCCTTCCAAGTGTTTACGGAGCAGACGCACCTAAGGAAAATTCCGCTGACCTGAGAACCCGCGGATATGAGCTCTCAATCGGATGGAGGGACGGCTTCAAGCTCGCAGGACATCCATTCAACTACAATGTTCGTGCTTCCCTTAGTGACTATGATTCATATATCACCAGATATGACAATAACCCGGACAAACGTCTGACCGACTATTATGTAGGACAGAGGATAGGTGACATTTGGGGATTCGTAGTTGACGGACTTTTCGCAACGGATGAAGAGGCGCAGAATTATCAGAACAACGTCTGCGACGCCCTTACATATATAGGTACAAACCGTATGCAGGGCGGCTTCCTTGCCGGAGACCTCCGTTATGTCGATCTCGATAACAAACAGGAAGG
>JBJEBO010000194.1:0-2952 GCA_051870155.1 Candidatus Cryptobacteroides sp. | reverse complement strand
CATCACCGAATATGCCCAGCTTACAGAAGTGGAGGCCGAAGCCTTCTTCCCCCTCTACTTCGAACTGCAGGAGCGCAAACGCGAGCTCAACGACGAGATATGGAACCTCCTCAGGACGGGCAACGAGAATGACACCGAGAACAATGGCTGCGACCGCCCGCACCCATCCGCTGAATTTATCCTTAAAACCAAATGTAATCATATTAATACCCATTTAAATTAACAAATCGCATTTCATTAATGCCGGACACATTCTGCAAAAATAAGAATTTTTTAGTATTTTCGCCGCCATTTCGGACATATATATGTCAACTTTCAAACAACAGGATGGTCCAATGTCACTTTTATTCGATACACATTGTCACAGCGAATTTTCATTCGACGGGAAAAAAGCCTCAGTAGCAGGTTCTTCGGCAGGAGCAAAAGCAAATGGTCTGGGTGGAATATGTTTCACCGACCATTGCGATTTCTGCGTCCCGGAGTCCAAATTGGAGGGAGATGTGGAAAGATTCGGGAAGGATGCTTCAAGCGAGGTATTCGATATCAAGGCGCAGCAGTTTGAAATCGAAAGGGTCCGTAAGGAAATCCACGGCATCGAGATTTTCAAAGGAATCGAAATAGGACTAGGCAAATCAAACCGGAATTTAATTGCCAAAACGTTGAAGGAAAATTCATTCGACCAAGTCATAGCCTCCGTCCACTATATTGGCGGAATCGATCCTTTCGACGGGACATATTATGAAGGGAAGGACTTCAAGGAAGCTTATGGGGAATATCTCACCATCCTTTATGAAGAGTCGCATTTTCTCCGGGATTTCGACATCGCAGGACATTTCGACTATGTTGCAAGATATGCCCCCTACCCTGAAGAAAGCGTTCTGTACAAAGATTTCAGCGACATCTTCGATACCTTGCTCCGTTTTTTGGCAGAAGAAGGCAAAGCATTGGAAATCAACACGAAAACATATAGAACTTACAGGAATCGCACACCGGTTTTGGACAAAAACATCCTCCTAAGGTTCAGGGAGTTGGGCGGAGAATTCATCACTTTGGGTTCAGACGCACACGACACGGCAAGACCGGGGGAGAATTTTGAAAGATTCGCAGCAGAAGTACAGTCCTGCGGCTTCAAATATCTCACTCATTTCAAGGAAAGAAAGCCTGTACCAGTCCGAATCTGAAGACAACACAAAGCGCATCAGTTTGCGACTTCGCATAGGAATTTTATCCTAACGAGGCGTACCTCCATTTCCTCGTAATCAGATCCGAGTTCCTCAAGGGCGTCTTCAAGGGAATCGCTCTCTGCGTCATTGCGGAAATAATCATAAATTTCATCCACCACATCGTCATCCACATTCTGGCTGATGTAGTAGTCGAGGTTCAACTTGGTTCCCGACATCACGATGGCCTCAATCTCTGTCATTAGCTCATCGATATCCATCCCTTTGGCATCGGCGATGTCTTCAAGAGAGCGTTTGCGGTCCACACTCTGGATTATGAACACCTTGTTGGCTGATTTGTTGACGGTGGATTTGACAATAAAATCATCAGGACGCTCGATTTCATTCTCTTCCACATAACGGCGTATCAACTCAACAAATTCCGCTCCATATTTCTTTGCCTTTCCTTCCCCGACTCCCTGGCAATTCTTCAATTCATCTATGGTTACAGGATAGAGGATGGCCATATCATCAAGTGACACATCATTGAATATCACCCAACTCTGAAGCCCGAGCTTGCGTGAGAGATCCTTTCTCAAGTCCTTTAGCATCGCCAGGAGGACCGGATCTCCACTCGAAGCCCCTCCTCGTCCCGGAGCCTGGGCAGCTGGAGAATCATCATCGTCGTCCTCTCCATCAACGAATTCCCTATCCTCGGTCAGCATAAGTTCATAAGGTTTCTCATAAAATTCGTGTCCCGCAGGAGTAACGGATATGAGACCGTATGATTCTATCTCCTTTTCAAGCAGATGCAGGATGAGCCCCTGATTTATTACCGCACACCAGAATTTCACGGAATGGTCCTTGCCGGCACCGAAAAGTTCCATTTTGTCGTGATGGTAGGATTTTATCATCGCATTTGATACTCCGGCAAGGATATTGGCAAGGTGCTCGGTTTTGAAATGCTCCGGCATCGAGAGAATCAGTTCGATAACAAGGGACATTTCCTCCCTTCCGTCAAAACGCTTCTTCGGATGCAGGCAATTGTCGCAAGCTCCGCAGTTATCCTGCTGATAATCCTCTCCGAAGTAATTGAGTAACAATTTTCTGCGACACCTGTTCGACTCTGCGTAAGCCACCGTTTCAAGCAAAAGCTGCTTTCCTATCTCCTGCTCTGCGACAGGCTTGCCCTGCATAAACTTCTCAAGTTTCTGGATATCCTTGTAACTGTAGAACGCCAGGCAGATACCCTCCTTCCCGTCCCTTCCGGCACGTCCGGTCTCCTGATAATAACCTTCGATGCTCTTCGGTATGTCATAATGGATTACGAATCGCACGTCCGGCTTGTCGATTCCCATTCCGAATGCTATTGTGGCAACAATTACATCCACCTGCTCCGTGAGGAATTTGTCCTGATTCTCAGCTCTTGTCTTAGCATCAAGTCCGGCGTGGTATGGTAGAGCCTTTATTCCATTGATGTTCAGCAGTTCAGCCAATTCCTCCACTTTCTTGCGACTCAGGCAATAAATTATGCCGGATTTGTGGGGGTTCTGCTTTATGAATTTTATTATTTCTCTTTTTGGATCTGATTTGTCCCTGATCTCATAATAGAGATTCGGACGGTTGAATGAGGATTTGAAGACTTTCGCATCCATCATTCCGAGATTTTTCTGGATGTCGCTTTGAACTTTCGGTGTGGCTGTCGCCGTGAGGGCTATGAGAGGTGCTTTCCCTATTTCTTCCACAAGGGTACGTATCCGTCGGTATTCAGGTCTGAAATCGTGTCCCCATT
>JBJEBO010000193.1:0-2955 GCA_051870155.1 Candidatus Cryptobacteroides sp. | reverse complement strand
GGATTCTGGCGGTCACTCATACCTCCGACTGGACCTCCGAAGGTTTCACCGTCCTCTTCATATACAGGAATGATTGAAGACATCTTGAGGGCGTTTTCCATCGGATAGGAGTTAACCTGGTTGGTGTAAGTCACAGTGGCATTTTCACCAATTGTGAGCCATTTCACCGGAGTGAAGCTGGTATTGAAACGAGCTGCTATGTTCTCGAAATCAGTGTATTTGAGGATACCGTCATTCTTCTTGTATCCGAGGGAGAACATTGTGGATGTGGTCTCAGTGGCCTTTGCAAGAGAAAGGTCGTAATTGTGTGAGATTCCGACTCTTGACATTTCTTTGAGCCAGTCCGTATTGGAGAGTCTCATCGTCTTCTTGGCATTGATGAATCCGTCATAGAGACCATTTACGGTGTAATTTTCATAACTTCCCGTAGCAGGGTTGTATGCAGAGATTGCAAGTCCCTCTGATGCATTGAGATTCAAGCCGAAGTTCTTGGCGTATGATACAGGGTCGAGTCCATCGTTCAATGCAGCCTGTGCCATTGCGGTGGCATATTCAGGAGTATTGAGAAGATCCATCGTGGACTGCTTGGTGTAAAACTGAGCGGTAACGTTTGCAGAGAAATTGACATCAATCTTCTCCTTGTTCTTTCCCTTCTTGGTGGTGATAATAATCACACCGTTTGCCGCGCGGCTTCCATATATGGAGGCGGAAGCAGCATCCTTGAGCACCTGCATACTCTCGATATCGTTCACGTTGAGAGAGTTGAGTGTCTGGTTGGTAGGGATTCCGTCAATCACATACAATGGGTCGCGTGAGGAGTTGAATGAACCGATACCCCTGATTCTCACCGTACCTGTTCCGCAAGGGGAACCGTCGGTGGTGATGGTCATTCCAGGTACTTTTCCCTGAAGAGCACGCATAGGGTCTGTGTCGTTACCGGTTTTGAGGTCTTCAGAAGAAACCACGGCAACCGAACCAGTGAGGTCGAGCTTACGCTGTGTGGTGTAACCTGTCACTACAAGTTCATCCATCATAAGAGCATCATCCTCAAGCACGATATTCATTGTCTCGCTTACAGGAAGAGTGATGGTCTTATAACCGACACAAGAAATTGAAACATAAGAATTGGATGGTACAGACAGGGTAAAATTACCATCCACATCGGTTGCCGTGCCCACTGAGATGTTGTCCGTGGGGATAACGGCCGCTCCGATTACAGGAAGTCCGTCCGTCTTTGAGACAATGGTTCCGACGACAGTGATGTTCTGTGCAAAACCCATAATCGAACAAAGACATAGAACAAAGGTTATAACAGCCTTTTTCATAATCGATGATAGATTTTATTGGTTAATAGTTTACTGTTGCCAATAGGGGAAGTCATTCCCGTGGTTGACATCGCAAAGGTATTTTTAGGCAATCACAGTCGATATAAAATATGTTTCCGATTATGAAAAAAATGTTACAATACCTATTACAGATGCCTCAAAGGGCGATTTTTATAATCGGCAAGATCGTCAGGACTTGGTTTTTGCAGATTCTCGGAGTTCATTCGGCAGTTCCCCGAAATAGTCCTTATAGCATTTTGTGAAATAACTCGGGGATGAGAAACCCACTTTGTAGCATACCTCAGCCACAGTCATCCCGGTCGTACCGAGCATCTGGCGGGCAGCTTTGAGACGGGTGATTCTTATGATCTCGACAGGGGTGTAATTCGTAATGTTCTTGACTTTCCTATAAAGCTGAACTCTACTCATTCCGAAAAGCTCGCCAAGATATTCCACGCTCAGGTTCTCGTCATCGAGCCTTTCAGAAATCGCCTTTCTTATTTTGCTAATGAAATCCTTGTCGGTGTTGCTGATATTCTCCTCCTTTATTGATGTTACATCCCCGAACACCTGTCTCACTCTTTTTCGATTTTCCATAAGGGAAGCGACCTGTGCAGCGAGAACGCGATGGTTGAACGGCTTTGCGATATAGGCGTCAGCCCCACAAGAGAGTCCCTCAATTCTCTGTTCGTCAAGGGAGCAGGCTGTGAGCATAAGAACCGGTATATGGGAAGTATTCACTTCATTCTTGAGGCGGGAGCAACATTCCAAGCCGTCCATTCCAGGCATCATAACATCACAAATTATGATATCAGGAACAGTGTTCATAGCCGTGACAATCCCCTGCTGTCCATTGGATGCCTCAAATACCGTATATTCATCGGAGAATATGGTGCCGATGAGAGTTCTTATGTCCGGATTGTCGTCGATGACCAGGAGAGAAGGCTTGGATGGGTCGGTTTCCACCTCTTCCCTCACCACGTCCTCCAATTCGGAAAGGACCTTGTCGCTGGAGATGTTTCTCACAGGAGCATTCGCCTCACCTTCGAATGGAACCACAGGCAACTTGACAACGAAAGTGGTGCCATTTTCCGCCGTACTCTCCACATCCACAGTACCTTCCATCATATCGACAAAAGTTTTGACAAGGGCAAGTCCTATTCCGCTTCCCTCCGAATTGGTGGAATTGATTTGATAGAACCTCTCAAAAATGTTATGGATATGTTCCGGTGATATCCCCTCTCCGCTATTGTTTATCGCGATTCGCTGAAAATCCTTTCCATTTTCCGTAACCCTCGAAAGCGACACAGCTATCTTTCCATTCTCAGGAGTGAATTTGAAGGCGTTTCCCATAAGATTGAAAAACACTCGTTCCATCTTGCTGCCGTCTATGGTGTTCCTGTAGTCCGCTCCTTCTTCGCACGTGAAACTCAAACGGATGTGTTTCTTGAACGCTAAATATGAAAATGAATCCGTCCAAATTCCCACGCAGTCCTTCAGGTTTTGACCTGAAAGGTTCAAAGTCGCCTTTCCATTCTCATATTTCCTGAAATCCAGAATCTGGTTCACCAGTCTGAGGAGCACCCTCACATTCTTTCCGGCTATCTTCAGAAGTGCACGTTCCTTGTCA
>JBJEBO010000192.1:0-2963 GCA_051870155.1 Candidatus Cryptobacteroides sp. | reverse complement strand
TGAGGAACCAGAGAGAACACCAAATCATCATCGGCAAGGTTATATAGTCTGGCAAGCTGACGAAGAATTCGAATCTTCGTATTGGTATCATTGCAGGTATACACCCAGATATCCTTGCTTACCTGTTTACAAGAACTGTCAGCATTTGATGGATTGCTGATAATCCAAACATTATCCTTGCTGATGCTCTCTTTCTTTAGAATCTCCGGATTGATCTCGTATAGCAACTTGCAAACATCCCTGATGGTGTCTGCCCAGTCGTTTACAGGATAAATAGTGCCGTTCAGATTAAAGCTCGTAATCTTTCTGCCAGTGAAGACAAATTCTTCATCGAAAATGGAGACTTCATCATCCGGGCGGACTGTAGGCTGGTATGCTGTTTCAGGATAGGCCCAAATAGAAAGGGCCATCTTTCCGAGTACCTCTTTCCTCTGTTTCAGTTCCTCTTCAGTCCATTTGTCAAATTGAGAGATATACTTGTTGAGTCTCAATGGGCTCACCGCAAATCCATTAGGATCGTCCTTCTTCTCTTTGAAAGATCTGTTGCTATATTGGACATTATATCCGGTAAGGGTAAGATTAGCAATGGTATGGAGCCATTCCTCCTGAATCCTTGAGTAATCGCTGCCGAGTTCGCTCTTCCAATGCTCGGTGAGGGTTTGTGGCATAATATGCTCAACACTCAGTTCGCCCTTCTGCACATTGTCGATTACGTTGATTTTTTCTTTGCTACTTCCGTTTTCAAGACGGTCAAAAATATATGTCCTGCTCTTTGACCTCATCAGATAAATTGGCTTCTCCACAAAACTCTGCAGGAACTCATCATCCTTCGGGAACACAACAGTTTTCTTGCGGTTCTCAAGAAGATAGACCATAACATCATAATAGCTTGTCTCTTCCTTCTTGTTTTTGAGTACCTGTTGATGTAGGGTGGCAAATATCTTGTTCAACGCATTTGTCGGATAACCGCAAATAAGACGTCTGAAGACGAAGACCTCGATACAAGAGAGGATCTTTGTGATTTCAGCCTGCTCAACATTCTGTTCTTCAGCATAATTGAGTAAACCAAGCAGGAAAGCATAGGTAATAGTCAGTTCCAGATAGTTCAGGCGAGACATTATCTCATTCGTTGCGGAATCTCCGATCTGGGAGGATTTGATGCGTTTGTACAGAGCTGCATATCTTTTCATCTCTGCCAGCACTGGTTCGATTTCTTTACCCTCCGTAAAGGACTTGAAGGCTGGATAAATGTCTTTGAAATTCGGAATCTCACCGGTAGGAGATTTTATAGTCAGATAGTCTCTGACGAAATTATCCAATTCACCCTTTCCAGAGCAATCCCTTTCAATGAAGCTCCAATACTTTGTATAGTACTCCTCTTGCCTGTCTTCTTCCAATCCCATCAGAACGAAATTGCGGATTTTGTCTGCTTCTGTCAGATCAAGTCCCGTTGAGTTCAGGCTCTCAAAAATCAGCTGTGGATCATCATCAGAACCAAGGAAGATATCAATGACAACCAGTTTCCTAATCGCATCAAAGAAGTCGTCAATTTTGATAGTGAGATTCTTGACTCCTTCATAGAAGTAATTGTAGTTGGTGACCACGTTGGACCCGACAAAAGTACCGCCCTCTCCGAAATCAACGAGATGGTCGAATGCTGCGCGATCTTCCTTGTTCAACTTCAGCCGTACCTTCTTTTCTTTTACCTCATACTCATCCACCAAGAACTTCTTGAAGATTTTTTCTGCAAGTTTTGCATCATCGGCCACGATATTCTTATGCTCAAGGTTCCAATAGGTTGCAAGAAAGATTAGGCAGACAGTCGTCATTCGCTGCTGACCGTCAATAATCAAGAATTCATCTGCGCGACCGCCCTTTGACCGGGCTCTGACTATGCAGCCGAAGAAGTGACTCGGTCTGTTATACTTTACAATGTCAATAAGGTCCGAAAACAACTGCTTGCATTGGCTGGCACCCCAGTCATAATTGCGCTGATAAACAGGTATAATAAAGCGGTTCTCAGAACCGTCCATCAGTTTCAGTAGGGATTTGTCTTCTCCTTTCATAGATTTTCAACTATCTGTTTTGTATGAAGGTACATTTGGGGTAATTTGAACAACCGTAAAAAGGGCCGTACTTTCCTTTGCGCAAGACAAGGTCGCCTCCGCATCGAGGGCATTTCCCGGAGGCGATGGTCTCCTGCCGCTTCTTCACATTTGCTTTTACATTCTTGACATGGTCCTTTCTTGTCTCTTTGGAATCAGTATTTGATGCCATAAGCAGTCGCGTTATCCTTCTGACATCCAATTCTTTGATTACCGGGTTCTCATAGCCTCTAATGACATCGAGGATTTGAGACCAATAAACTACGGGAATGTTCGAGGATACTCGCAAATTGGCTTGTCTGGAGAAGGCTATGATTGAGATGAAGGGAACGTTCTTATAATCCCCAAGGACTTGATTCAGACTCTTGATATGCCCATAGTTCTGAAGTATTGGGTTTCTGAACTCATACTTGTTTCCATAGATATTTTGAGTCCAATGCTCGCTATTCTCTCCACCACTGATTATACCCTGATAGGTCTTTGTCTCAATCACGAAAATTCCATAAACAGAGACAACCACGTGATCCACCTGAGAAGTATAGCCATTATTATTCAATAGCAGGTTATTGATTACCGAATACTTCTCTTCAGGCAGTTTTTCCAGAATCCGCGCCACCCTCTTTTCTCCCATAGCGCCCTTTGAAGGAATAAGGCGCTTCAGGATAAATAGCAGCACGAATACCGAGAACGCGATTAATATATAGATTATCATCCCCCTTTAGTCAACAATTTTCAAAGGTAGGAATAATCGGCGAGACCACAATGGATTGAACTTTTTGTTTTTGACATTAAAGCTGCTAACTATAGTATGTTGATAACTTTAGTTAGCATCTGTACATTTGCAGGCATAATAGCAAG
>JBJEBO010000191.1:0-2981 GCA_051870155.1 Candidatus Cryptobacteroides sp. | reverse complement strand
CATCGGAGCTGCTGCACTTGTGTGTCTCAGCACAGGCCTTGTACCCCAGCTCAAGAATTTACCATTTGTCAATTCTCGTCCTGTCCTCATTGCCGCAGGAATACTTTTCATCGGCTCCACAGCGGCAGCACTAAGCATAAAATTAAGCCATTCCTGGAGTGTCCCGGCATTAATGAGCGGTGTTACACTGCTGTTTACAGTATTCTCTGCTTCGTTCATTCTTCCTCAAGCCAACGACTACATCGGATATGGAAACCTGTGCACCAAGGTTCTGGAAGCGAATGCAATATCTGACTCCGATATATTCACCTTATATATAAAACGCCCGGAAAATATGGATGTATATCTTGGAAAGGACATAGTCGATTACGGCTATGATACCGATGCATTTTTGGCTGATTGCAGTGCAGACGAAATTGGTGGGATTCTCATCCTGACATCTGAGCACATAGATGGAAATTTGAAAAAATTCCTCTCTGCTAAAGAAAAAATTGCCGATGCAGGCCGCTATTCGATATGGCGTTTATGAGCATCACACTTCATATTTCCCTGTTTTTCGCCACATTATTTGAGGTTTCATACCATTGTCGGCTATTTGTGGTGAAAAAATCTTGCGAAGAAAATTTATTTTGTATTTTTACCGCCCGATTTGTAAAACCCGTGGCAGATAGTGGTGCGTTCTGCTGGCACGGAAGTAAATAATTTAATGAAAATAGACGATGAAGAAAGCTTACGTATTCCCAGGTCAGGGATCTCAATTCCCAGGAATGGCAAAAGACTTGTATGACAGCAATGCCGTTGCACGCGAAATGCTGGAAAGAGCCAATGAAATCCTTGGTTTCCGGATTACAGACATAATGTTCGAAGGTACACCTGAAGATTTGAAGCAGACCAAGGTCACCCAGCCTGCAATCTTCCTCCACTCAGTGGTGCTTGCAAAATGCCTCCCTGATTTCCATCCGGATATGGTGGCTGGTCACTCCCTCGGGGAGTTCTCCGCCCTCGTTGCAGCAGGAGCAATGGATTTCGAAGAAGGTTTGAAACTTGTTTCCATCAGGGCAATGGCAATGCAGAAAGCTTGTGAAATAGTCCCTGGAACGATGGCGGCAATCATAGCCCTCCCTTCTGAGAAAGTTGAGGAAATTTGTGCCGGATGCGAGGGGATTGTAATCCCTGCAAACTACAATTGCAACGGACAAATTGTGATTTCAGGTGAGAAGGCGGCAGTAGAGGCGGCTTGCGAGAAAATGAAGGAAGCAGGAGCCAAACGCGCCCTGATTCTTCCTGTCGGTGGAGCCTTCCACTCTCCGTTGATGGAGCCTGCAAGGGCAGAACTTGCCGAGGGCATCGAAAAAGCAGTATTCAAAACCCCGGTATGTCCTATATATCAAAATGTTACTGCAAAGCCGTCAACTGATCCTGCAGAAATCAAGGCCAACCTCCTCGCCCAGTTGACATCTCCGGTTCGCTGGACTCAAAGTGTTGAGAATATGATTGCCGACGGTGCGGAATCATTTACGGAAGTAGGTCCCGGCAAAGTTCTCCAGGGACTTGTTGCGAAAATTGCTACCGTTCCGCTCCAAATCGACGGACTCTGCTAATTAAGGAATATTCCAAAATTGAACACCCATAAGACTGACTTTCCCGTCAGTCTTTTTTATTATAGGAATATGAAAAAAAATCCTGCATAATCGCATTTTTTTACTAACTTTGCACTCTATTATGCTTCCGTAGTTTAATGGATAGAATTTCAGATTCCGGTTCTGAAGGTTGGGGTTCGATTCCCCACGGGAGTACCAAACCATAATAATGTATTGAGAACTATGTCATTCACAGATATTTTCAAGAAAATTTTCGGTTCAAAGGCTGAGCGAGACCTCAAGCAGCTCAAGCCAATCCTCGAATCAATAAAAAAAACTTATGTTGAAATCGACAATCTCTCCGACGACCAGTTGAGAGAGAAGTCCGAGGAATTGAAGAACCGCATCAAGGAAAGGACGGCGGCTGACGAAAAAAGAATCGCCGAAATAAAGTTGGAACTCGAAAAGGATCTGCCTCTTGATAAGAAGGAGAAGCTCGCTTCCGAATCAGACAAACTCGTAAAGAAGGTTGACGAAGATATAGAGACCATCCTCAATGAGATTCTGCCAGAAGCATTCGCTGTGATGAAATCCACTGCGAGACGTTTCAAAGAGAACGAGACCATACGCGTGAAAGCTACAGATTTCGACCGTGCTCTCAGCACAAAGAAGGATTTCGTGGAGATTGACGGAGACTATGCAGTATGGAAAAACAGATGGATGGCCGGAGGAAATGAGACCGTATGGGATATGGTTCATTATGACGTCCAGCTCATCGGCGGTATCGTCCTTCATCAGGGAAAAATCGCGGAGATGGCTACGGGAGAGGGAAAAACCCTCGTGGCAACCCTCCCTGTGTTCCTCAACGCCCTTGCAGGAAAAGGAGTGCACGTGGTGACAGTCAACGACTACCTCTCCAAACGTGACTCCGAGTGGATGGGACCTCTCTATATGTTCCACGGTCTGAGCGTGGATTGTATCGACAAGCACGAGCCAAACAGCGAAGGAAGAAAGAGGGCATACGCCAGCGATATCACATTCGGTACGAACAACGAATTCGGTTTCGACTATCTTCGTGACAATATGGCGTTCTCACAGAACGACCTCGTGCAGAAGAAACACCATTTCGCCATCGTCGATGAGGTGGACTCAGTGCTCATTGACGACGCGAGGACTCCTCTCATCATTTCCGGACCTGTACCGAAAGGAGATGACCAGCAGTTCCTTGAGTACAAACCATACGTAGAAAGGCTCTATAGCAGCCAGAGGGCTTTGATCAACACCACCCTCAACGAGGCTAAGAAGCTCATCGCTGCAGGCGATGAAAAAGAAGGAGGCAAACTTCTCCTGCGCGTATATAAAGGACTTCCGAAATACGGTCCTCTCATCAAATATCTCAGC
>JBJEBO010000190.1:0-2991 GCA_051870155.1 Candidatus Cryptobacteroides sp. | reverse complement strand
AGAGTATGATAGCCGTTCGCTATCGCTCACTCTCACGATGAAAATCATTTGATATTGCCTTTGGGCGAAAATATATCAAAGATTTTCATGTTCGGTTTCATATCTTCATATTTGTCAGCAAATATAATGATAAATCACAGATAATCAATAACAAATAAATAGCATTCTCGATTCCCCCAAGATTTTATTCTCCAAAATCCCCGATTCCCCCAAGATTTTTGGAGCCATTTTCCCCGATTCCCCAAGATTTTTTCACCGGATTCAAAAAGCCGATGTACCATTTCGACTTCTATCGCATCAACACGCTCTCGGAAGCCATCGACATCGGGCTGAAGGACTACCTCTATGCAGATATCTCTGGAAACGTCAAGAATTTTCTTGCATTAATTCGGGAAGGTCAAGTTTGTAGATTTCAGGAAGCGCCTGCTTTCTTCGGATGAATGCGGCCATATAAACAGGAAGATATATCTTTTTCCCAAGGGTGGAAACATTGTCATTACAGAGGATTAACGCCTTTTTCAAGTTGTATTCAGGATTGTCCATAATATTGGCTAAAGCGTGGTGGTATTCGTAGTCTTTACCTGATTTTACTTCTATTGGAAGTACCTCCCCATCTCCTGTTTCAATGACAAAATCCACTTCACCCTGTTTTTTGCTATTGAAATAATGCAGATTCTCAAATCCTTGTGCGGTGAGCTCCTGAGCTACAACATTTTCATATATAGCGCCATAATTGATGTTCACTTCTCCGCTCAGAATCTTGAACTGTATGCCGTTAGAATATTGGTATGACAAGAGTCCAACATCGTTCTGAAACAATTTGAACAAATTCCTCTGTTTGTTGAGGAGAAGAGGAATGCGCGGTTCCTCAATATTATATACCGGTATGGCGACCCCTGCGATCTTCATCCAAAGGAAACTGTTTTCATATCTCTGGAATTTGATATGCTTGTTTAATTCCTTAAGTATGAACCGTTTGTTCTTTGAATTGAGCTCCGATGGGATCAACTCGAATATTTCATCCAAATATAATTTTCGGCCAGGGTCATATTGGGAAATGTCTTTTTTGTAAAGATTCAATATTGCTGACTGTTCAATTGCCACACTCTGAAGATTGTTTGTTTGGATATATTTCCATACTGCAGCAGGCATACCGCCTACAATCAAGTAAAGTCGGAATACCCTCATCAACTGTTCGTGAACAACAGAATCCACAGGTGTGATGTTGTCAAAGCAGTCCCGGATATGCTCTAAAATATTTGAAGATACTCCTACAGCCCTGGCAAATTCTTCAAAATCCAAAGGGTACATAGTCTTGATATCCATATATCCCACAGGCTCGGAGGCTTCGTCCAAATTAACCTTTGAATGTATCCTCAGATCTCCCAACTCTACACCTAAAAGTGAGCCTGTGAGACCATACCTGCAACTGCCTTCATCTACAAGAAACTTTATCTTAGTGATGCAGTCAGGACAACGCTGTACCTCATCGAGAAGTATGAGCGTTTTTCCCTTTACAATAGGTCTGTCTGTAAAAGCAGAAAGCCTGAGTAAAATCTCCATAGCGTTTTGCGTACCCTCGAATATACGTTTTGCTTCAGGAGTCTCAATAAAATTGATTTCAAGGTAGTTTTCAAACTTTCTTTCGGCTAACCTTCTGAATGCGTTGGTTTTTCCGACTTGACGTGCCCCTGTCAGCATCAAAGCCATCTTACTGTTCTCGTAGAATGCATCAATTTCAGCATCTATTTTTCTTATCAACATTACTTGTCTGTTTTTCCAAGGCGAAAATACGCAGTTTTGTCCGTTTTTCCAAGGCATAAATACGTCTTTTTGTCCGTTTTTCCAAAAATCATCAAAAATCAACGAATCGACCCGGACAAAGGAGGCTATTGGAAATTGACATGATTCGTAAAAATTGATCAACCCATATAGTTGAGTATTCAGTTTTATGTAATACGGAACTTTATAGTAGAATAATTTTGCATTACAGAATTTTTGATTACTTTGCATAAAATTTGACAGGAATGAGAATTGTATCGCAACGTAAATTGAAGGATTTTTATGAAAGGGCAGGGTACGAGGATGCAAAAGTTCCTCTTGAACGATGGTATCAAATTGTCAAGGAAGCACAATGGAATGGATTTGCCGAAATGAAGAGAGATTTCAATTCTGTGGATTCAGTTGGCAATCAGCATTATGTATTCAATATTGGCGGCAATAAATATAGTTTGATAGTAGTTGTCAAATTTATTATGGGTTATGTTTTCATACGATTCATAGGGACTCATAAAGAATATGACAGAATTGATGCTTCAAAAATTTAGGAATATGATTTTATGAGACAGATTACAGAAGAACAATACCTTTTGGCAAGTCAGCGAATAGAAGAATTGCTTCCTCAAGTGGATGAGGGAACGCCTTTGAATGACCCTAAGGCTGTCGAACTTGCAATGATGTCCGACATCGTGATCGAATATGAGGAGCATCACTTCCCTATTGAAAAGCCAAGCCCTGCAGAACTGATCAAAGATGGTCTTAAAGAGATGGGAATGACACAGAAACAGTTGGCAGAAGAACTTGGTATCAGCACAACGAGGGTACACGATTTCACCTCAGGAAAATCAGAGCCGAGCCTCGCTCTTGCCGGTTCGATATGCCGTATTCTGAAAATAAGCCCAGCAGCAATGATGAGGCTTTAATCAGTTTGAAAATTCGGCATATCCGCTTTAAAAAGTAGGGAGAAAAGTCCAGAAGGTGGGGAGAAAAGGATAAAAAGTAGGGAGAAAATAATCGCATTGCTTTCTGAAAACGGAAAACTTAGTGCTTCAGATTTGGCAACACGCATAGGCATATCAGCAAAAGCCGTTGAAAAGCACCTCGCCAAACTCAAAGCCGAGGGAATCCTTCAACGAATCGGCCCGGACAAAGGAGGCTGACTTGAACTGAAAAAGGTTGACACTATACGGGGACAAAAACGTATAGTGAAAT
>JBJEBO010000189.1:0-3043 GCA_051870155.1 Candidatus Cryptobacteroides sp. | reverse complement strand
GCTATTCTCGAAAATGTCGGCAATCTCGTCTGCCCGGCCGAATTCGATACAGGCAGCTGCCGCAACGCTATGATCCTTTCCGTTCCGGAAGGCGACGACAAACCTTTGAAATACCCTCTGATGTTCTCTATATGCGATGTGGTGATAATCAATAAGATGGATGTCCTTCCATATTTCGACTTCGATATGGACAGATGCATTGAAAACATTAGAATGCGCAATCCGAAGGCGAAGGTGATACCGATTAGTGCCAAGACAGGGGAGGGCGTGGAAGAATTCGCCGATTGGCTTCTCCAAGAGGTGGAAGCCTGGAAGGCCTGAATAAAGCTATGCAAACTGCACAATCCTCGAATATCCAATGAATTATCATTTTCGAAACTTGAGTAATAACATAACCACATAATAACCTGACGACTATGCCTGAAATATCTTCAAAGTACATTCCTGCCCACAAAGGAGACAATAATCCCAATCCGAAACTCTTGAAACTTGTCACGAAGGTTACGGACCGTATTGTAAACAAGGTGAAAGGTATTACAACCGACGATCCCGAATATTGGGGTTTCGCCTGCATCTTCGAGGATGAACTGGATGCCAAATCAAGGGAGGCGGCTCTCGACTTTCTCCTTGATCTGGTGTCACAAAAACCTATGAAAGTGAGGGAACGCCGTCCTTATTCGCTTCTCGTAGAATGGAATCACAAGAAACATTATACGGAAACTGATGCCGAGTTTGATGCACTTCTCGACAGACTTGCTTACTTGGGAATGGTCGAGTATGATTACGGCGACAAATACACTAAAAACGGACCTGTTCCGGGAACAGAATATGAACGCAAAGACAGGATTTATTGGGTGCCTCTCTTTGTCCCTGGTTCGGGAGAATATACAAATATGAATCCGGAACTTCTGGACCGTCATCCGGAGCTTGCGATGTTCTTCGAAAGAATGACCTTCCTGCCGCTTGAGCACGTCACGGCTATGGTCCCTCCGGGAGGAGCAGGAATTGGAATGCACGTGATTCCGGTGGAGAAGGCAATATCAATGGAAAATCAATCAATTGATATAGAGCATATTTCATATTGGCTTAAAAAATATGAAGGTCATATCGGCGCCTCAATCTGTTCTTGCCGTTATGGAAGAAAGAAATTGGACGAAGGATGTGCCGACGACTATCACGACTGGTGTATTGCAGTGGGTGATATGGCGGATTATTGCCGTGAGACCGGCCGCGGACGCGACATCACCTACGACGAAGCGATGGAAATCCTCAAAAGAGCAGAGGACAACGGTTATGTTCATCAGGTGACCAACATCGACGGTGAAGGGAAAATCTTTGCTATTTGCAACTGTAATGTGAAGATATGTAATGCATTGAGAACCTCCCAGCTTTTCAATACTCCTAATATGTCACGCAGTGCTTATGTGGCGAAGGTCAAGACAGAGAATTGCGTCGCCTGCGGACGATGCGTAGAATATTGCCCGGCAGGAGCCGTCAAACTCGGTCAGAAGCTTTGCACTAAACAGGGTCCTCAGCAATATCCACGACAGGAATTGCCTGATGCGACAAAGTGGGGCAAGGAAAAATGGAGCGAGGACTATCGCGACCGCAATAGAATCAACTGCTATCCAACCGGAACCGCCCCTTGCAAGACAGCCTGTCCTGCACATATCGCCGTCCAGGGTTATCTGAAAAAGGCTGCGGAAGGTAAATATCGTGAGGCTCTGGAGCTTATCAAGAGGGAGAACCCGTTACCGGCAGTCTGCGGACGAATCTGCAACCGCCGCTGCGAGGATGCCTGCACCAGGGGGACAATCGACCAGCCTGTAGCGATTGATGCAGTCAAGAAATTCATCGCTGAGCAGGATTTGAATGCGGAACACCGTTTTGTGCCTGAGATTGTCGTGGCATCCAATCTTGGAAGATGGAAAGAGAAGATTGCTGTCATCGGAGGAGGTCCTTCCGGATTGAGTTGTGCATATTATCTTGCCACGATGGGATATTATCCGACCGTATTTGAGAAAAACGAGGAGCCGGGAGGAATGTTGCGTTACGGAATTCCGTCATATAAATTGGAAAAGAATGTCATCGATGCCGAAATCGACATAATGAAAGAAATCGGAGTGGAAATCAAGACGGGAGTCGAAGTCGGCAAGGATGTGACTATCGAACAGTTGCGCAAAGAGGGCTACAAGGCGTTTTATGTGGCTGTGGGATGTCAAGGAGGAAGGCTACCGGGAATACCGGGACAGGATTTTGAAGGCGTATGCACAGCTATAGACTTCCTGCACGAAGCCAACACCGGAAAGGTGGCTGTAAGTGGGGAAGTGGTTGTAGTAGGCGGTGGAAACGTGGCAATCGATGCAGCAAGGGTGGCAAAGAGAAGCGGAGCATCGAAAGTCACTATGCTGTCCCTTGAAACTGAGGATATTATGCCTGCATCTGCACAGGAAAGGCACGAGGCTCGTGAGGATGGAGTGGTTCTGAATCCAGGATGGGGACCGAAGGAGGTTCGCGGAGAGGAAGGAAAGACCAAGTCCATAGTATTCAAGAAATGTCTGTCCGTATTCGACGAGAATAAGAGATTCGCACCTATATATGATGAAAATGAATTGATTGAGCTTAAGGCGGATATGGTGATCTTTGCAATCGGTCAGGCAGTTCAGTTTAAAGATTTGCTCAAAGGAACGAAGGTTGAGTTCCATAGGGGAGCATATCCTGTTGCAGACAAACTCACCCTCCAGACTGCTGAATCGGACATCTTTGTGGGAGGAGACTGCTTCACCGGGCCTAAATTTGCCATTGATGCAATCGCTTTCGGAAAAGAAGCCGCTGAATCACTCCACAGATATGTACAGAACGGACACCTGACAATCGGACGTAACAGGCGGGATTTCATTGAGTTGGACAAGAGCAACATCATTGTGGAATCATACGACAATTCGTCTCGTCAGCTGGAGGGAACAGTTGACGGTCTGAAACCGTTCACCGACTATCATCTCACATTTACCGAGGATCAAGTGAGGAAAGAAACATCACGATG
>JBJEBO010000188.1:0-3051 GCA_051870155.1 Candidatus Cryptobacteroides sp. | reverse complement strand
ATCGATGCTAAAGCATCTCCAAACAAGGTGTTTCGCACTTGCGAAACTTAAGTTAGCATTTATTCGTGAAAAAGTTTCAATGCGGAACTTTGGAAAAAGGGGGTTATTCGTCAGCTCTGAATATTGCGCAGGAATATGTCTCGCAATTGCTTGTTTCTAAGGCAGTTATGCGAATATATTTTGCATTTGCCGGAGTGTCGAAAGTAACTTCCTGGGCTACCGGGTTGTTGACGATATTGTCAAACATCCAGTTGCTGATGACCTTTGTCCAGTTCTCACCATCAGAACTTGTCTCGATGTCATATCTTGTGATTACTCCACCTTCTCCCTTGGCTGCAGGAATATATGTGAATCCTTTGACTGTCCTGACTTCCGGAAGTTCAGCTACGATGCTTTCTCCAATCTTGTGAACTGTGAATTCCAGATTCTTTGCATCTGCATCCGGGTCGGAATAGATGGTGTCAAGATAAAGGGACATTTCGCTGATTGTCGGGCAGGCGTGTGCGGAGCGGATGTTCACCCTGATTGTCGATGTGGTTACGACAGGGGTGAGGACAATGCGTTTGTAGCCCACTGTAGTTTCACGCGCGATAGTCTTCCAATTGCCCTCTGTATCGCGGATTTCGATGTCGAACGAACTGATGCGCTGTCCCAGTGGAATATACTCTTGGAGACATACCCTGTTGAACGTCTTAGTCTGAGGCAATTCTACCGTGAATGAAACAGAGGTTACCCCGTCCTCTGCGGCCCAGTATGTATCATAGTCCCCGTCGGTGATATTTGCCGGGGAGAATCCTCTTCCACGTGAATTGTCTGCCACTGCTGATGCGCCTTTGGCAAGGTTGTCTGCAAAGATTTTGTCAAGGGCTTCGCGGAATTCCTTCAATCTTGCCACATCGTTTTCGTGGATTAGACCTCTTGTGTCAGGAGGTACATTGAGAAGCAGAAGTGAATTGCGCCCCACACTTTCAAAATAGATTTTGAGGAGACGGTCAAGGGATTTCACCTTGTTATTCTCGGATTCCCTCCAGAACCATCCCGGACGGATGGATACGTCGGTCTCGGCAGGAACCCAAGCCTGGCCGTAAGCGTTGCCGCAGTTGAGGGTGTCAAGATCAGGAGAAATGCTTGGAGTGTAGCCTTCGATGTCGAGGGTGCTCCAGCAGGTGCGTCCGGCACTTCCGCTTTCGTTGCCCATCCATCGGCAGCCAGGTCCCACATTGCTGAATATTATGGCATCAGGCTGCATTTTCCACACTGTTGAATTGAAAAGCGTCCAGTCATATTCCTGGCGTTTGCCGTTCGGTCCTTCGCCACAGGCTCCGTCAAACCACTGTTCAAACACTTCTCCGTAATTTCCAAGTGCGCTTTCAAGGGTTTTTACGAATACATTGTTATATTCGGGAGTTCCATAATGAGGATCATTTCTATCCCAAGGGGACACATAAACTCCGAATTTCAGTCCGTATTCACGGCAGGCTTCGGATAAGTCTCGCAGGATGTCTCCCTTGCCGTCCATCCATTTGCTCTGGGCTACTGTGTGGGTGCTCACGGGGTTTGGCCAGAGACAGAAACCGTCGTGATGCTTCGCTGTGATTATCACTCCTTTCATTCCGGCCGCCTTTGCCGTGGCGACCCACTGACGACAGTCAAGTGATGTAGGTGCAAAGGAGTCTTCGCTCTCGGTGCCGTCGCCCCATTCTTTGCCTGAAAACGTGTTCGGTCCGAAATGGACGAACATATTCGTTTCCATTTTCTGCCATTCCACTTGTGCCGGGGTAGGGATGGCTCCATAGGGTTCCGGCGCCTGAGTGCAGCAGGCGGTGGTTACCGCCGCCGCGATTGTAAATAATGCCGTTCTGATCTGTTTCATTTTGTTGTTGTTTTAGTTGGCGATAGCTTTGACGGTGAGCTGGCGGTTGAGGGGCTTGCCGAATGCCGTAATTTTGAGAGGGAATGTCAACGTGTCTCCGGATGCAATTCCTTCCGGCATCGTAAACCTGAAATTCACCGTATCCCTTCCTTCCTTTCCCAGATGTACTTTCTCCCTGAAATGAAGGTTTCCAATGAACTGCTCCTGGGGAGCAAATGACAAGTCCGTCTCCTTTTTCCTATCCGATGCACACCTTATATATATATCCTTGCTTTCTCCTGCTTTCATCTTTCCAAAATGCAGGGTGGAATGGCTGAGATGGATTCCGTTTCCGAAATTATATGGATGATCTTCCTCCACAGGATGTTTCATAGGGATGACTTCGCCTTTGACTATCAGGCTCATACCACTTCGCCTTCCTGCGAACTGAACCATAACTTCCTCCATTATGATGCCTTTCCTGTAAGCGGGATTATAAACCGCCTCCACCTTAACCTTTCCTCCCGGAGGGACGGGCTTCCTGTCAGTCTTTCCCGTCAGGCAGGTGCATCTCGTGTGAACAGCGACGGGATAGAGGGTGTCCGCTGTGGCGTTCTCCGCAACCAGGTTGAAAAACACCGTTCCGTCAGCCTCCCGGATTTTCCCGAGGTCAGCCTCAGTGTTTTCTGATGTTATTATGTCTTTAACATCCTTCTTGGCAGGTCTGTTCCCGCAAGCTGATAATGTCAAAATCAGAAGCGCGACTGAAACTGCCACAATTGCCGGATGGTGTATGGTACTATCAATAAACATATTCCGAAGCTTTGACCGTATCCATCACTGATTGGGGAACGATGCTGAATGAGAATTCATAATTGCGGTTGTTCCAGAGTGTCCTCTCCGTCTCTGCTGTTGCACCCCAACTGTCATATCCTCCGATTCCGCTCTGTCTGTAATCTATGCAGACTTCCACAAAATCCCTTACCGGTACGTCGTTGATATGGTGTTTGCGTCTCAAGACATATTTCGCAGCAGCCTCGTCTTTTTCTGCCGCCGGATCATAATTGCTCCACTGATAGTCCTTTCCCGCAGCATCTTCGGAATCAAAGTCTGAAATACTCTGTCTAAGGACGTTAAATTCAAATGGGAGTTCGCCTGAAACGATTGTCAATCCTTTGAATGAAAGGTAATTGCAGTCT
>JBJEBO010000187.1:0-3057 GCA_051870155.1 Candidatus Cryptobacteroides sp. | reverse complement strand
GGATTGGGAAAAGTGGAATCTATAACTATACAGATGAGGGAGTGTGTTCCTGGTATGACTTCACTGTTGCGATAGCAACTTTCTCAGGACACGACACTTGCCGCATAAATCCTTGCCTGAGTTTGAACTTTCCGACAAAGGCCGTGCGTCCGGCATATTCCGTCCTCGACAAGTCCTCTGTCAAGGAGACCTTCGGAGTCTCCATCAGACATTGGGCTTTCGAGCTGAAAGATTATATGGAAGCCGAGGGTCTTGTCTGAACTCACTTTTTAGCACTATATTGTGATAAAATCACCCCAACAGTCGAAATGCCTATTCCGATGAATTGTCTTGCATTGAGCATTTCGTGACCGAAAATAAAGGACACGAGTGCCGACACAACAGGAATCAAGGCGGAGAAGATGCTGGACTTCGCCACTCCGAGATTTTTTATCGTGCTCACCCAGAGAGAGAAGGCAAGGCTTGAACAAAGCACGGACAGGCATATTATCGGATACCAAACTTCAGCGCTCAGATATGTGGCGGGATTGAAATTCCTTATGCCCTCCGTAAGGAACAGCGGTAGCAGATAAACACTTCCAATAAGGAATTGGTACATCACTATGATCTGACTGGTGTATTGTCCCGACAGACTTTTAGTCAGGGATGCGTGCCCCACCTCGCTGATAACAGCAATCAGAAGCAGGACTATTCCCCAGATGAAATGGTCTCCCACTTCTCCTTTTTCCATCACAACCATTACGATTCCGCACAGGCAGATGAGGATTCCAATGCTGTTGAGAATGCTGATTTTCTCTTTGAAAAACAAAATACCCGCCCCGATTGAGAAAATCGGGATGGTGGCAATTATCATAGCGCTTAGGGTAGGGGAGCCTGTGGCCTTCAGCCCGAATGACTCCGCTATAAAATAAATGAAGGGCTCACAGAAAGCAAGCAGAAGAAATTTCGGAATGTCTTTTCTTTTTATACCTGTTATTTTGCCGCTCGCTGCGTTGAACAGGAAAAGCACGATTCCTGCTATCGCGATTCTGATGAACACAAAATAAAAGACAGGAATCCCGAGATGCAGGAGTTTGTCCGTCCAAATATATGAAATCCCCCACAGAATGATTGCAAATGTGGAGACAATGTAGATGAGAATCCGGTTACCGGAGGTGTTTCCTTTATTTAGTGCGTTGTTTTTCATTTGGCAGTATCTCAAGTCAAAATATGCGCTTTTCCGTCGAGTACCACGATTTCAATTAGACCAGTCAAGCTTACGCCATCATAAGGAGTCCATCCGCATTTGCTGCGCTGGTCTTCGTTCCTGACTGTGAACTCCTTGCCAATATCCACCACCACGAGGTCAGAAGCATAGCCGTCACGGATCTTACCTCTTTTAAGCCCGTATATTTCCGATGCTTTTTCGGAAAATACCGACGCGATTCTCGTGAGTGGAATCCCTTCCTGTTTTGCAACTGTCAGCAGTATAGGGAGAGTTTGTTGTATTGAAGGCATTCCTGAAGGTGCTTCGAGATATGGCTTCAATTTCTCTGATAAAAGATGAGGAGCGTGGTCGGAGCCGATCGTGTCGATAGTACCGTCTTTCAGAGCTATTCTCAATGCCTCCCTGTCAGATTCGGATTTTATTGAAGGATTGCATTTTACGCGACTGCCGAGGATATCATAATCGCGGTCGCAGAACCATAGGTAGTTGCAAGATGTCTCAGCTGTGATGTCCGGGTTATGGAGCTTTGCCGCCTTCACCATATCCAGTTCCTCTTTTGTTGAAATGTGGCACAGAGTCAATCTTGTGCCATATTTTACTGCCAGTTCCAGAGCTTTGGCAGAAGACTTGATGCAGGCGCTTCTGCTCCTTATCGAAGGATGCATCCTGAAAGGAATCTCATTTCCATATTCCCGTTTTGCAGATTCTAGATTCTCGCGAATTGTAGCTTCGTCCTCGCAATGCACCTGCACAGGTTTTATCCTCTGATTGAACAGTTTATGAAGAGTATTTCCGTCATCAACAAGCATATTCCCTGTGGATGAACCCATAAAAATCTTTATCCCGGCAAAGTCATCCTTGCATATTCCTGTCTCAGGGTCTGCATTTTCAAGAAGACTGCAAATGGAATCGGCGTTCGAGTTGGTAGCCCCGATGTTAAAACTTGCCTTGACTGCCGATTTTTCCGCAGCAATCAGCATCTTTTCCTTGAGTGCTTTTGCTGATGTGGTCGGAGGGTTCGTATTGGGCATATCCATCACTGTGGTCACGCCTCCGGCAAGAGCTGCAAGCGATTCGGTATGGAAATCCGCTTTGTGCGTGAGACCGGGATCTCTGAAATGAACGTGGGCATCGATTCCTCCTGCAAATACATATTTGCCAGTTATGTCAATCACGTCCACATTTTCCTTTCCGAATTTATCCGTCACAGCCTCAGGAAGTTTCCCAAACTCAATCTTTCCTTCCGTTCCTAATGCTCCTGAATCCACTAAATCCTCTTCATCCGGATAGAAAACATTGAGACTTTCCCTGCACAGCAATGAGCATCGCCTTATTGATTCGGATGTTACGGCAAAGCCGTTATGAAGCAGAAGAATCTTGTTTGCCATATTTTATTTCGCCGGTTTTATCTTTCTGAAACGCAGTCCAATCACTCCCCAAAACGCCTCACCGAATATGCTGCTGCTCATCTTGGATGTGCCTTCCTTCCTGTCAACAAAAATCACAGGGACTTCCTTTATCTTGAAGCCAAGTTTGAAAGTACTGTACTTCATCTCTATCTGGAAACCATAACCCTTCATCTTTACCTTATCCAAATCTATGGTTTCCAGTACTTTACGCTTATAGCACTTGAATCCTGCCGTGGTGTCGTAAATCTTCATTCCAAGGACTTTGCGCACATAGACGGAGGCATAATAGGACATAATGACCCTTCCAATTGGCCAATTAATGACGCTGATTCCATCGCAATAGCGGGAACCTATTGCAAGGTCTGCACCGTCTTTGCTGCAAGCCTCATAGAGCCTCGGAACATCCAGAGGGTTGTGTGAGAAATCTGCATCCATCTCAAA
>JBJEBO010000186.1:0-3080 GCA_051870155.1 Candidatus Cryptobacteroides sp. | reverse complement strand
TTTTCCCTTCGGCATTCAAGGGAGCTCTGTCCGATGACGAAGAACGCAAATTCGTCGTCAGGAAAGACAGTTTCGCCGGCTGCCTTGAGATGTACACCCTTCAAGAGTGGGACCGCCAGTCTGAAAAGGTCCGTTCTCAGCTCAATCCGGCATTCAACGAGAAACACGCCAAATTCTGGAGAGCCTATATGCACAACTGCGCAATCGTGGAGCCGGACGCGAAACTCGGACGCATCACAATCCCGAAAAAACTTTTGGATATGATAGGTGCGCAAAAAGAGATTATTTTCTCCGGAAGTGACTATAAGATAGAGATCTGGGCGAAGGAGAACTTCGAGTCAGGCGTAATATCCAATGACGAGTTCATTTCCATTGCCGGAATGCTGTCCGATATGAGATAGGAGGCGAGGAAATGTCTGAATATCATACACCCGTATTGCTGGACCAAAGCGTTTCCGCACTTATTACAGACCGGAACGGGATCTATGCCGATGCCACCTTCGGAGGTGGAGGGCATACAAGGGAAATACTTTCAAGACTTTCCCCGGAAGGCAGGGTCATAGCATTCGACAGGGACGAAGATGCATTGGCCAACAAACCTGATGATTCTCGATTGACCCTGATTCGCAACAACTTCCGATTCATCCACAACCACATCCTCCACCTCGGTTATACCGAAGGCATCGATGGTATTCTCGCCGATCTGGGAGTGTCATCCCACCAGTTCGACACTGCGGAAAGAGGTTTTTCATTCAGATATGAGGCGCCACTTGATATGAGGATGAACAGAGAGGCAAAGATGACGGCGGCAGACATTGTGAACGGATATGAGGAAGAGAATATAGAGAGTTTGCTGAGGATTTACGGAGAGGTGGAAGGAAGCCGAAAAGTAGCATCTCTTATTTGTAAGGCCCGCGAAAA
The DNA here is from genome assembly GCA_051870155.1 of Candidatus Cryptobacteroides sp. Taxonomy (GTDB): domain Bacteria; phylum Bacteroidota; class Bacteroidia; order Bacteroidales; family UBA932; genus Cryptobacteroides. The sequence goes on along the minus strand of JBJEBO010000186.1, from coordinate 2,159 downwards.
AGGAAAAATAGAGACTACGGGGCAACTTCACGACGCGATTTCCCAGGCACTGCCAAAATTCGCCGAGCACAAGTTCCTTGCAAAGGTATATCAGGCTTTGAGAATCGAGGTGAACCAGGAAATGAGATCTCTGGAGAAATTCCTTGTCGGGGCGGAAAAATCGCTCAAGAGCGGAGGGCGGCTCGTAGTGATAACCTACCATTCGCTTGAAGACAGAATGGTGAAGAATTTCATCAAGACAGGGAATGTGGAGGGCAAGCCGGTAAAGGACATATACGGAAACACAGACAACAGGCTAAAGGCCGTGAACAGAAAGCCGATTCTGCCTGAAGAGGAGGAAATAGCATCCAACACCCGCGCAAGAAGCGCGAAACTTAGGATAGCGGAAAAGATATGACAATGGGAAAGGTTCTAAAGACAATAAAGAACATATTCAGTGCAATCCTGAGCGGGGAAGTCCTGCTCAGGCTGCATTTTGACAGGTTCCTTCCCCACATCATCTACCTGTTTTTCCTTATGTGGCTATCAATCTACCTTTCGCTGATGATGGACTCCACAATGTTGGAAGTGCGGAAAACGAGGGAGACGGTTGAGAGTATGAGGATATTCCACGCACAGAAGACGAATGAACTTGCAGAATATGGAAGTATCAGCAAAATACAGGAAATGCTAAAAAAAAGCGGTTCAGAAGTGGGGATGCCGCAAAAACCCGCAGACAGGATAGAATAGAACAACAGACTACACAGCAAAATGGAAGAAAACAAGAACAAAGACAACAAGAAAATGGATAGGGTGGGACTCATTCTGATGTTATTCCACCTTGTTTTTGTTGTTGCTGCCATCTGCCTTGTAATCAGGATAATCTACATCCAATGTTTCTATGAGCCGGATCCGGTGCTGAAAAACGTCGTCACTACCCAGGTAAAAAAAGATATAATCGAGCCTCATCGCGGTTCCATCTTCAGCCACGACAGGAGACTGCTTGCTTCATCCATCCCGGTATATCAGGTGTATATGGACTGCACAGTGCCTAAGTATGGCAATCCAAAAACCGAAGCTGAAATCAAGAAGGCAGACATAAAGGAGCAGGAATGGATAGCCGATGCTGAAAAGTTGGCAATAGGTCTTGCAGAGATTTATGGAGATCGTACGGCAAAGGAATATGAGACCCTTATTAAAAGCGGAAGGCTCAACAACAAGCAATATCTGAAAATCGGTTATGAAATAGAACACGAAACCTTGCTCAAAGTAAAGCAGTTACCTCTGTTTTGCAAAGGAAAGCGAGGTGGAGGGTTCATTGTTGAGACCATCGACCGAAGGAAATATCCTTACCAATCCCTTGCAAGGAGGGTTATAGGTTATGTAAAGAACAACAACGACCCGAAAGTGAACAGCCGGATTGGAATAGAGGGTAAATACAATTATGTCCTCCACGGAGAGGAAGGTTATGACTGGCTAAAACGTACTGATGCCAACGGATGGATAAAGGATTATGACGGCACGTCTGTTCCTGTGAAGGACGGAAAGGACATAGTCACGACATTGGACATTGACATTCAGGACATAGCTGAAAAGGCTTTGAAGAAAAGACTTTCCGAATTGGATCACGCGGAGGGAGGTTGCGCAATTGTAATGGAAGTCGAGACCGGAAAGATTCGCGCAATGGTGAATCTTAAGAAAGATGACAAGGGCAATCTTGGAGAGACTTACAACTATGCCATCGGCAGATCTGGCGACCCGGGATCCGTTTTCAAGCTTGCCACTATGATGACCCTGATTGAGGACGGGCACATAAACCTTGAGACGAGGGTTCCAACCTATAACGGATATTGGTCTTATGCCGGCAAAGAATTCAAAGATGAATATCTCCACGGCAAGGGACCAGATATTTCAGTAATCGACGGATTCAAGATTTCCTCCAATAACGTTTTCAGGTATCTCGCCTGCAAATATTATGAGAATACTCCAAAACGGTTTGTGGACAAACTCTATGAATATAAATTGGGAGAAGCCTTCGATTTTGACCTCGAAGGATTTGCCAGACCGGAAATAGTATCACCGGACAGTCCTGTATGGAGCAAAACGGCCTTGCCTTCAATGGCCATAGGCTACACAGTAACAGTAACGCCTTTGCACATTATCACATTCTACAATGCAGG
>JBJEBO010000185.1:0-3101 GCA_051870155.1 Candidatus Cryptobacteroides sp. | reverse complement strand
CCTGTTTCAAACATAAAATATACTTTCCTGCCTGCCCTGACTCCAAAAGGGACAGTCTGAAAGGCAGGGAAAATACCTAAGTCTTTTACATTGCTTACATACGAGGCGCTGACGCCAAGTCCGACTGATGAATAAAGGCAGACTGCCGGTCGGGTGAAATATGTGAATCTTGCGAAAGGAATGACAGAAGCCTTTATGCCGTTCACCTCACCGACTCTTTCTCCAGCATTGTAATAACCGTCAGGAGACCAAAGTCCTACGAAATCCGCTTGGACCGCCATACTGAACCATCTCTTGATTGCTATATTGAATTCAGCTGAAATAACTCCGGTGCTGTAGATTCGTCCATATCCGCTAGTTGAACCTTCATATATGCTTTGCAAATAACCTTCACCATGAAATATTTCCCCTAAATAGTTTACTTTTGATGGGAAGCTGACTATCGGATAACCCGCCCATCCTATATTTATCTCATATTTTGAAAAGCGTCGGTCATTGCCTGCATAAAGGGATGGACAGGCAAGCAATATGGTCAGTGCTACAGCCGACAGGGATATTATTTTGTGTTTCATAGTTGATTTCATTTTTATTGTTTTTAGATCTCTCCATTCGCTTCGCTCAGTCGAGATGACAGAGGGAGATTGAATGTCGAGATGACAGAGGGAGATTGAATGTCGAGATGACATTACTTCACCTCAATGATTGAAGAGGACAACTTGCTGTATTTGATATTGAAAGTTTTGGTATATCCTCCAGTCAGTCTGCATTTTATGACACCAGATGTCGGATATTCATAATAATTTCCCATACTTGCGACAGGCATAGTCAGAGGATCTGATGATACGCTCATTTCCGCCTTATCCCCATTCGATTCCTCCATCGACATTTCCAAATTAATGATTGAGGTAGTGTTGTCGTCGATAGAGATAACAGCGAATATTTCGTTATTTCTTAATACCTTATTGTTATTATTCAGATATTCGCCGTGAATATGCCAGTCTCCATCCTCACCATAGATGACAGTCAACAAATTGTATTCATAGTTATTGACCGGTTCTACAATGAATTGGTTCTCCTCACTGGTAGCCCTTATCTTCCCCCAATTCGTACAGGACAATTCATAATCAAAAAGCCTTTCAGGTATAAAATAGGAACCGAAAAACGAATTGCAGATTGTTGGGGTCTGATTCGGATCCATCCCGCATTCGATGCACTTGCGAAAACATTCGGCCAATTCCGCAGTACGGAAAAGAGGTTGTATATGACTCTTGTAAAGATTCTTTGCAAAAACATCGTCAACATTCGTCGTGTCAGGGATAGTCCCCTGTTTCATCAGGCAGGAAGATGCCATAACCATCACAATTGCAATGAAAGATAGATGTTTGAGAACGATTTGAGGTTTCATAGCTTTATCGTTTTAACTTCATATATAAGATGCCCATATAATGAAAATGTTGCATAAATATTAGTTTTTTATGTACCTTTGCACGGTGTTCCCCTTATAAAACGAAACAAACTTAATATGAACGAACTTCAACAGCTTCAAGAGAAAGGTCTGTATTCTCCTGAGTTTGAGCACGATGCGTGTGGCGTCGGCTTGGTTGTAAACATCAACGGAAGTAAATATCACGACATTATAGAGAAAGGTCTGACTGTCCTTGAGAATATGGCGCACAGAGGCGCGGAAGGAGGCGACCAGAAAACAGGAGACGGAGCGGGTATCCTTGTGCAGATTCCTCACGAGTTTATCCTCCTCAATGGCATACCTGTTCCTGAGAAAGGCAGATATGGCGTGGGTATGGTTTTCCTTCCGAAAGAAGCAAAAGACAATGCGAGATTCCTCGAGATAATAGAAGAAAGCGTGGAGGCGCATTCTCTCAAGATAATGCACTCCAGGAGCGTTCCGGTAAGAAGCGAGATCCTCGGTGATATGGCGAGGGAGACAGAACCGGAAATCAGGCAGATTTTTATAGTCGGATGCGACGAGCAGAATCTCCTCGAAGACAAGCTCTATCTCGTGCGCAAGGCTATCGAGAAGAAGGTTCTGGATTCATCAATTTCCGACAAGGCATCCTGCTATATCGCGAGCCTTTCCACACGGACGATGGTCTATAAGGGAATGCTCACCTCCCTCCAATTAAGAGATTATTTTCCGGACCTTACAAATCCATATTTCACCAGTGCAATAGCTCTCGTCCATTCAAGGTTCTCCACAAATACCTTCCCAACCTGGGCTCTTGCCCAGCCATTCAGGTTCATCGGTCACAATGGTGAGATCAACACCATCAGGGGCAACCGTCTATGGATCAAATCGAGGGAATCCCTTATGAAAACGGAAAACCTCGGAGAAATCAACGAGACTGTAAGCCCTATCGTGCAGCCTGGAATGAGCGACAGTGCTTCTTTCGACAATGTGCTGGAGTTTTTCGTCAGGGCCGGGCATTCTATTCCACATTCGCTTGCGATGCTGATTCCGGAGAGCTATAAGGAAGGCAATCCTATGGGACTGGATATCAAGAGTTTCTATGAATATCATTCCATCTTTATGGAGCCGTGGGACGGACCGGCGACTATCATTTTCTCAGACGGACGATATGCAGGAGGAATGTTGGACCGAAATGGGCTCAGACCTTGCCGTTATTTCGTCACCAAGAACGGGATGCTCGTTATGGCCTCTGAGACAGGAGTCTGTGCCGTTCCACCCGATGAAATTGCAGCGAAAGGTCGTCTAAAACCGGGCAAAATCCTGATGGTGGATACAAAAATGGGCAAAATCATTGATGACAGGACCATCAAGCAGGAACTCGCCGATGCATATCCTTATGAGAATTGGCTTAATTCCAACAGAATCATACTCAAAGATATAAAGAGCGGCAGAAAGGTGAGTCACACTGTGGATGACTATGACAGGCAGCTCAAGGCTTTCGGCTATACTGAGGAAGACATCGAAAGGATTATCAGGCCTATGGCCTCCGACAGCGTCGAGCCTATTTATTCAATGGGTGACGACACTCCCCTCGCCGTACTTTCCGACAAGCCTCAGAGGTTCTTCAATTATTTCAGACAGAAATTTGCCCAGGTCACTAATCCTCCGATTGACT
>JBJEBO010000184.1:0-3105 GCA_051870155.1 Candidatus Cryptobacteroides sp. | reverse complement strand
AGTAGTCGAGCATTGCCTGGGTCCTTGAATAAACCACTCCACCGATGCGTGCGGTAATCATAAATCCGAGGTTGAACTGTCCAATGCGGAAGTCATTCCTCCAAGCCATATTTGCCTTAGGAGATACGCTGCCGAGTTTGATATAGTTGTCAACATTGTCTATGGTTTCTGTGGCTATGTTGCCATACTGGTCAACATAAATATCATTGTTGCTGTCCCTCTTGAGGTCTGCGCGAGAATAGATGTCTCCAAGTGAACCGCCTTCCTTAAGCAGGAATTTGACATTACCGAGACCTCCCATAGCCATTGTTCCGATTTCAATCGGCTCTCCGGTCATCGGGTTGACACAGTTGGTGAGGGATTTGATTTTATTTCTGTTCATTGACAGGGTGTAGTTGCTCTGCCAATTGAATATACCCCAACTTTTATCAAATCCGAGGGCAAGCTCAAGACCCTGGTTCACAACGCTACCGCTTTGGATAGGAATCTTCGAATAACCTGATCCTGAAGAAATTGTAGGATAGATCGTCTGGTTAAGGGTGTTGGTATGGTAGTATGTTGCCTCAAGATTGAACCAATTGAGGAACCTCATACTGAGACCCACCTCCCAAGAATTGGTTCGCTCCGGCTTGAGGTCCTTCACAGGATATGCTGTCTGCTGATTCCAGCTTGAACCTTTTTCTGGCCAGGTGTGAAGAGGGTTTGCGATGAAACGCTCGAAAGCCGAACCTACCGATGCGTATGAAGCGCGAACTTTGACATACTCAAGTTCCTGCGGCATATTCGGAATAATCTGCGAAAGTACAAAAGACATACCGACAGAAGGATAGAAGAAACTCTTTGAGCCTGACTGAGGTCCAGCAAGTTGTGAAGGCCAGTCGTTACGTCCTGTGAGGGTGAGATAATATGCGCCCTTGAATCCGAGTTCAGCGGAAGCATAGACAGACTGGGTCTGCTCCCTCCAGCCCTGCTGAGCCTTGATAAGTTTTGCCTGATCTACGGCGAAGAGGTTGAACACGTTAGGAATATTGTCAGCTGCAATCGGACCACGGTTCTTTGTCAAGTCATAACGCATATCCGAGATGGAAGCACCGACGTTGGCGTGAAGACTCCAATTATCCCAAGTCTTGTTAATGTCGAGAAGGGCATCGGCATAAATCTGCTTGTCTTCGGAAATCTCAAGTCCATAGAGACCGTTGTTGGACTGTTCGGTAAGCTGGGTATTGGTGGTCGCATAGAACTTCTCGGTGTATCTGTTCTCAGAGTTGTCAACGCGAACACGTCCTGAAACTGTGAGCCAGTCGAGAATCTTATATGAGAGTCCTGCACCAAGCATATAACGTGTCTTCTTGTTCACGCGCAGGTTGCGGTAATTGATCCAATAAGGGTTCTGCATTGTCATACCGGCATCTCCCACAGGCCAATACTGAGTGTAGATATCTCTTGTTGAGTCGTACCTCTCATACATTGTGATGTCATTCCAGTCGTTTCCGCGAGGGAAAAGATATGCTCCTACCACAGGGTTGTTGTAAACTCCCTGGTTAGTCATATTCCTGTCATCCTGAAGCACATAACTTGCATTCACATCGAGAGTCATCTTGTCATCGAGGAAAGAAGTCGTGTTGCGGAAAGTGAAGTTATATCGGTTATAGCCGTTGTTAGGCACATTGCCCTTTGAATTGACGGCAGCAGCTGAAAGATAAGTCTGGTTCTTTTCTGTACCTGTCGCAATAGAAACGGATTCCGTTCCCATTACGCCAAGCTGGAAATAGTCTCTGCGAGGGTCATAGCCCATATAGTTGCTGTCATTGAGGAGATTGCCCCAGCTGCGTACTACTGAACCTTCCGGAGAATTGTAATCTCCCGTTCCATAACGGTTTTGGAAACGAGGAAGGACAAAAGGACTGTAGATTTCGGTGTTACTTGACACTGTGACTGTGGTCTTGCCTTTCTGTCCCTTCTTCGTAGTAATAACGATTGCACCGTTGGCTGCTGCGGAACCGTAAAGAGCGGCTGCGGCTGCACCGGTAAGGACCGTCATAGACTCGATATCCTCAGGGTTTATGTCGGCGACAGGATCAGTGGTACCCTGTGATGAAAACTCGGTACCTGCATCCTTGGCAACGTTGAACATTGGCACTCCGTCGATCACATAGAGAGCGTTTGAATTTTTGGAGATGGATTTTTCACCTCGCATTACAACCTTTGATGAACCGCCGACTCCTGAAGATGAGGCATTGATTACAAGACCAGCCACCTTACCGTTGAGTGAGTTGACAAAGTTTGCATCCTTGTTGGCAAGAAGTTCGTCAGAATTGACCTGCTGTACATTATATGAAAGTGCCTTCTCTGAGCGTTTGATGCCGAGTGCTGTAACGACAGTTCCTTCCATAAGGATGGAATCGTCCTCAAGAACCACCTCGAAGACCCTTCTTGTCCCGATTGTGATTTCCTTTGTCTTGTATCCCAGACAGGATATTTCAAGGACGGTTTCATTTCCGGCATCAGCAGGAAGTTCGAAAGCGAATTTACCGTCGATGTCCACACTGACTCCATAAGTGGTACCCTTGACCATTACTGCCGCGCCGAATACAGGATAACCTGTAATATCGACTACTGTTCCGGAAACCGGACCTCCGGCAACGGTTTGAGCCGCCTTCTTAGGAGAAATGAAAACATTGGAGCCGGAGATCTTCCACTCCACATCCGCTCCATTGAAAAGAACTTTCAAAGTCTCCTCCATAGTTTTGTCTTGGATGGTGAGACTTGTCGCGTGAGAAAGATCGACGCTTTCACACACGAAGAGATAGTTTGTCTGACGTTCAATCTCGTCCAGAACCTTTTCCACCGGGACATTTTTCATATCCAAGGTGATATTTTTTCCGTTCTGTGCTGCCGACGCGATGGTCACCAGCAACAGAGAGACGCAGACAAACAGCCTTGATAGTTTCATTAGACTGTTTCTCATTGTTTTGATTATTAGTTATTAATATTTAGGAATCTAAAAATTCCTTCCCGCAACTACTGTTGCGTTTTGCGGTTTCAATTTTAGTCCTACCTTATATATATAGTGTCAGTATTCCTATCAATCTCATACTCGAAATC
>JBJEBO010000183.1:0-3119 GCA_051870155.1 Candidatus Cryptobacteroides sp. | reverse complement strand
ACCTACGAGCACTATATCGAAATCAACTTCATCAAAACTCCAAAAGCTGTTGGCATCTTTGAAGGAGCACAGAACGCAAGCGATATCTTAGAGAATGGAGATGGCACTGAACAATATCCTGAGCAACGCAGGAGAACACATCCCTGACATCAGCGCCCTTCTGGCTTGACAGTGCCTTTCCCCGGACAAGTCAGCAATACATATCAATCATTCCCACTTCCCTGTTTACGGAAACAGGCAAGATGTAATCACTCGGCAATTTTGCAAAAATAACCGAGTAAAAGTACTCTTCTATAAGTTTAGTTCAAAATATTCCGTAAAAAAAATACGGATAATTTGAAATAATTGCCTATATTTGCACTGGATAACAACATTGACGTATATGCTTGCTAAGTTCGCCGTAAAAAACTTCCGCGGATTCACTGACAGGATTGAGCTGGACCTGACCAGACACAGCAACTATTCTTTCAATGCATTTGCCATAAAGGACGGAATAATCAAAAACGGAATTATCTATGGTCCTAACGGATCCGGCAAGACCAATTTCGGACTTGCCATCTTCGACATCGTGAACCACCTCTCCCAGAAATGGAAGAAGCAGGACTACTATGTCAACTTCACATTCGCAGGAAGCCAGGACCTCATTGTTGAATTTGAATATACGTTTATCTTCAATGGGCAAACTGTTGACTATGCCTACGGCAAGGACTATATGGGCATCCTTCGCCATGAGCAGATGATTGTTGATGGGAAGCAGGTGTTCAGGAAGGCAAAGGGAATGCTTGAGATTGACGCGACAATATTCCCGATGGGAGACGCCATAAAGCGCAACCTTGCGGACAATGCAAACAATGTCTCTATTATCAACTTCCTTCTCACCTCCTATCCCCTCTCTGAGGATAACTACCTGATTCAACTGAACAAATTTGTCAATGGAATGCTTTGGTTCCGTTGCCTTGAGACACGTGAGTTCATTGGGCTTGAGAACACCATAACCCTGCTTGATGAATTCATCATCAACAACGGCCTGGTGCAGGATTTTAAGAAGTTCCTTGAAGAGATCAGCGGACAGAAGTTCGAGTTCGCAAATCCGGTCAAAGGAGACAAGAGCCTATTCTGCGTAGTAGGCAGGAAAAAGATACCTTTCAACCTGATATCTTCTACAGGCACACATGCGCTTGAACTCCTTTACTTCTGGGTTAAAAGGATGAATGATGCGACCTTCGTATTCATTGACGAGTTCGACGCATTCTATCACTTCAAGCTGTCCTTTGAGGTTTGCAAACTTCTCTTCGGACTTGATTGTCAGGTATTCACGTCATCCCATAACACATATCTGATGACAAATGACCTGCTTCGCCCGGACTGCAACTTCATTGTCAATGACAACAAGATCAAGGCTCTCTGTGACTGTACCGACAAGGAACTGAGATTCGGGCACAATATTGAAAAACTCTTCAGAGGCAATACCTTTTCAGTATGATCCTGTTTGTTTTCGAAGGAGCCAAGCGCGAGCCTGAACTTTTCAGGACAATCGAGACCTTGTTCTTCAAGGACAAGCAGAATATCGTGTGCTCTTTCGGGAACAACATTTATGAGCTTTACAATGAGTTGAAGTCATTCGAAGGTGAAGGAGATATTGTCTCTATCCTTAGAGAACGGTATAATGGAAGGGCTGACTCCCCTTTCACTGAAGATGCAAAGAGTTCGGATTTCTCAGAGATCTATCTAATCTTCGACTATGACTTCCAGAACAAGAATCTCCCGCCGGAAGTGATGAACTACCAGATTGACGAGATGCTTGACCTGTTTGATGACGAGACGGACAACGGTCGTCTATACATCAACTATTCGATGGTCGAAGCCATCAGGTACACCAAGGCCCTTCCTGATGCCGATTTTTGGAGATATGTGGTCCCCAGGACAGATTGCGCAGAATCCTCATTCAAGAATATGGCGGAAAACTTTTCTGATTACAAGAGCCTGGATTTCCTGACCCTCAGCACCAGGCGTACTCCAACGGAAAAGGAAATCAGGTCGCGCAAAGATAACTGGCTGCTTGTAATATCGCAGAATGTTGCCAAGGCAAACTATGTCTGCTGCGGAGAGAATTTGGTGCCTGAGGATAAGGATACCATCAACCAAAAGGAAATATTTACTGCCCAGAAGGAATTAATTTCAAACTCCGACTCAGTGAACATATTAAGCGCATTCCCGCTCTTCTTGTTTGACTATTTCCCAATCAATCAGTGGGAATCGCTATCAAACAGGAAATAATGCGATTCGTGAATGCGTTTGCTTCCACGAAACAATTCAACCTTCTTCCTTTGACAATTACCTCACTTTGCATATCTTTGCATTGTCCACCGGTGGTCAACCCGGGCAGACCGGAAATGGTGCGCATTTGTGAGCATTGTTCGCGCCCAAGAAAAGTACAGGGAAGTAGATAAGATTGATTCTCAATCAGTTAAGTGTTCTGCATCGGCAAGTGATCTGTACAATAATTAAATGATGCTCATTAATATCCATTATATTCATCAGATATGACTAATTCAATATCTACGAGCAAATTAGTTGACGGCTACAGGAAAGCATTTATCGACGCACATACTATAGCCGACCCTATGTATTCTCCAGCATTACTTACCAATCGTGGCGGACAAAAAGTTCTCACCGCTATTGAGAAAGAATTGAAAGGATGTGACGATATGTTCATTTCGGTTGCATTCATTACAATGGGAGGGATTGCACCTCTTCTTGGGACACTTAAGGATGTAGAGAAGCGAGGTACGAAAGGAAGGATTCTCACTACTGACTATCTTATGTTCAGTGATCCCAGAGCGCTCGATAAGTTGGACAGTATGAGCAACCTGGAAGTAAGAGTCTTCAAAACGGGAGAAAATGACCTCGGTTTCCATACCAAGGGTTATATGTTCCATAACAATGGCGACTTGCGCATTATTGTGGGCAGTTCGAACCTCACTCAAGCTGCTATATCCAAGAACCACGAATGGAATACAAGGTTCGTTTCTACGGCTGAAGGTCAATTTGCTTGTGATATTGAAGATGAATTCAATGAATTGTGGAATTCTTCGGTTTGCTACTCAGACTATCGTGCA
>JBJEBO010000182.1:0-14084 GCA_051870155.1 Candidatus Cryptobacteroides sp. | reverse complement strand
TCATTACAAGACTCGTATTTGACGACAGAGTATCAAAGGGCAAGAACATCGCATTCGACAACAATCTTACAAGGAACTTCCTCCAGAATACAAAAGTTGACTTCCTCGGCAAGAGAAAGATCACTTACATCCTTTCAGGCTGTTTGATTCTTATCTCTCTCCTCTCCATCTTCATCAAGGGCTTCACCTACGGTGTTGATTTCACCGGTGGACGTACATTCGTAGTAAGGTTCGACCAGCCGGTTGAGGCAGAAGAGGTTCGTGGAAAGGTTATCGACGCATTCAACGCCGCTGCCGCACTTGACGAGAGCGTAAGCAACTCAGCTGCTGAGGTTAAGCAGTTCGGTGGAGAAAGCCAGATGAAGATTACCACTACTTACAAGGTAGAGCAGGAGTCAACTGACGTTGACGCAGAGGTTGAACAGATTCTCTACGATGCAGTGAAGGACTTCTTCAAGGAGGACATCACTCTCGCAGACTTCACTTCCACTCTTGACAACCCTAATGGTGTGATCAGTTCCGACAAGGTAGGTCCTACCATTGCAAACGATATGAAGAGGGATGCCATCATTGCAGTCATCATCGCATTGTTCGTAATCTTCGCATACATCGCATTCAGGTTCAAAGGATGGACTTGGGGACTCGGTGGCGTGGTTTCACTTGCTCACACTGCAATCATCGTAATTGGATTCTTCTCTCTCTTCTCAGGCATACTTCCATTCAGCCTCGACGTTGACCAGACATTCATCGCTGCCGTGCTTACCATCATCGGTTATGCAATCAACGACAACGTGGTGATCTTCGACCGTATCCGTGAGTACAAGGGACTGCATCCTAAGGCAGACTTCAAAGTTAATGTGAACGAAGCCCTCAACAGCACCCTCTCACGTACGATGAACACCAGCCTCACAACCCTCATCACAATGCTTGCAATCGCTATCTTCGGAGGTGAAGTGATCAGGGGTCTTGCAGTGGCACTCATCGTCGGTATCGTCATCGGAACTTATGCATCCATCTTTATCGGTACTCCGATAATGTATGACGTAACCCTCAGCGTAGAAAAGAGAAAAGCAGCTAAAGCAGGCAAGGCAAGCAAATAATTTCCTGCCTGATATACAAGAATAAGGGAATGTCCGCAAGGATGTTCCCTTTTTTGTGCCTTATGATCTCCAATGCACAGATTATTTTTTTGTCATTTCAAAATTTATGAGATAATTTTGTACAGATTCACAACGGGTTATGAGGTTTCGTAATATATTCATCTTCTTGTCCCTCGTCCTGATGGCATCCTGCTCAGGCCGTGGCAAGTTCAGCGCAGAATTGAAGGATGCAATAAGTGAACTTGACAAAACCATCGGTGACGAGGCTGTCATCGAAATGTCCAAAACCGACAGGATTGCCAAGTTGAAAAGCGGGCTGAGCCATCAGGGCAGCCCGGAGGAAATGTACTGGACAATGAATGAGTTATTCAATGAATATTTCCAGTATGATGTGGATTCGGCAATTTTCTATGCGCATCGCAAACTGGATATTGCCCGTCAGATACCTTCACAGGAACTCACCCTTGACGCATTGTTTGACATAGCAGACCGTTATGCAATGTCCGGAATGAATGACGAAGCACTCAGGATTGTGGAGAAAATGGACACTTCAGACTTCGATCCGGATTTATGCAAAAGGCGCTATTCGCTGCTCAACACAGCCTATACCAATCTCAGGAACTCCGCCTGCGACCCTGAACTTGTCAAGCGCTACAGTGACAGGAAGAACATCTGCAGGGAACTGATGCTTAAATGCTTGGGACCAAACGACATAGCGAGGGCATATATAGGATCTGATATCCTGATGGAAGAAGGACAGGGGGAGGAAGCTCTTGAGGAACTTCTTGTTTGGGCGGAAGAAGAAGATATAAATTTAAATGAAAAAGGCATTCTGTGCTATAGTATAGCATCTGCATATAAATATATAGGTGACCGGCAGAATGCTATGATATGGCTTGCAAAAAGTGCCAAATATGATCTTCAGGTGCCAAAATATGAGTATCAGTCGCTGATTGAACTCTCCGGTATGTTGTATGAGGAAGGAGATATAGAAAGGGCATATACCTATATAAATCGCGCTGTGAATGATGCCGTGAGGGCCAAGGCTCAGAACTGCAAGGAGGACGTATATAAACTGATGCCGATTATCGCAGACTCATACGACAGGATGATGAAGAATAAGAACGACCAGATGAGATTCATCCTCATAGCAATGGCCCTTATGATGGTTATGCTCGTCATTCTTACCGGAGTACTGTTCAAGGAGAAGAAAAGGGTTGCAGAGGCTGAGAAAATGACCAGGGAAAGCAACAGACAATTGAAAAACCTAAATTCACAATTGCAGGACAACATCCTTCTGTTGCAGGAGACGAATCAGATCAAGGATTCATATTTGGGACGTTACCTGAATATGTGTTCAGACTATATAGACGGTCTTGACCGCTATCGCTCTTCAATTAGGAAAATCGCAAAGGAGGAAGGTGTGTCCGAACTATTGACAGCCCTGAAATCGAAAGAGTTTATGGAGCAGGAACTGAAAGGATTCTATGCGCAGTTCGATGCCACTTTCCTGGATTTGTTCCCTGATTTCATCCCTCAGCTGAACGAACTTCTCGAAGAAGACAAGCAAATCAAGGTCCATTCAAAGAACAAGATATTGAGTACAGAACTGAGAGTTCTTGCCTTGATACGACTCGGAGTGAACGATTCCGTGAGGATTGCGCACTTCCTCAGACGCTCTGTCTCCACCATTTACAACTACCGCGTGAAGATGAAAAATTCAACGAAAATCGACCGTGAAGAGTTCGAAAAAGAGCTTATGAAGATAGGAAAAAGACTTTGAAAAACTACTATTTTCAGCATCAGTCTATTTAGAAGCTATATTGATTATTAATATTTTATGTGCTTTAGAATCTCCCAAAACACTACTAATTTCCTACTATGCCTTTGAATTGGGATGTTGAGTTTATTACTTTGCAGCATAAACTTTAACTAAAAACCAATTATTATGCTAAAGCACAAAGAACCATCCAGATCCAGGATGCTAACGCTCCTGGTCGGTATGTTACTCCCGTTGTGCGCCGCCGCACAACAAATCAATGTACAAGGTATAGTAAAAGATGCTTCCGGACTCGGAATACCGGGTGCCTCAGTCGTTGAAAAAGGGACTGGAAACGGCACTGTGGCTTCCGTTGACGGAACATTCACTATCAAGACATCCCCGGATGCAGTATTGGAAGTCTCTTGCGTAAGTTATGTGACCTCCCTCGTGAACGTGGAATCCCGTTCATATATAGAGGTTGTGCTTGCCGAAGACACCGAACTGCTCAGCGAAGTGCTTGTCATCGGTTATGGTACCATCCGCAAAAGCGATCTGACCGGTGCCGTTTCCGCTGTTTCAGACAAAGACCTCAAGGATCTTCCTGCATCAAATGTAGGTCAGGCTCTCCAAGGAAAAGTTGCCGGTGTACAAATCATTGATTCAGGTACCCCTGGTTCCAATGTGAACATCAAAGTGAGGGGCCTTGGTTCAATCAACAACTGCGACCCTCTCATCGTCATCGACGGAGTGCCTACCGATCTTGGACTCAATGCACTAAATACCAATGACATCGAAAGAATTGACGTCCTCAAGGATGCATCTGCAGCCGCCATCTACGGTTCACGCGGAGCCAATGGTGTAGTGATGATAACCACCAAACGCGGAAGCGAAGGCAAAGGAAAGATTTCAGTCAGCGCAAACGCATCATTCCAGAGGGCGCACAATGTACCGCAACTTCTGAATGCAGCACAATATGCCCAACTCAGCAATGAAATGATGGTGAACAGCGGAAGAAATCCAAATCCTGATTGGGCGGATCCGTCTGTTCTCGGCGCCGGTACAAATTGGCTTGATGAAATGCTTGGAACCGGCATAGTACAAAATTATTCATTAGCTTATTCAGGTGGAAACGATAAGGCTCACTATTATGTTTCAGGCGGATATTTCGACCAGAAAGGTATCGTCCGCAATGTGGGCTACAAAAGATTCACTTTCCAGGCCAACAGCGATGCCCAGGTGTTCAAATGGTTGAAATTCACCAACAACATCACTTTCAGCGCAGACGACAAGACGGCCGGAGAATACAACATCGGAAGTATTATGAGCGCTCTTCCAGTATTCGGAGTCAAGGATGAAAACGGAGACTGGTCCGGTCCGGAAGGCAATTCGGAGTGGTACGGCAGTACCCGCAACCCTGTTGGAGTCAATGAAGTCAATAGCAGCACCACAAAAGGCTACAACATCCTCGCAAACATCAGCGCCGAAATCTCCTTCACGAAATGGCTCAAATTCAAGAGCACATTCGGATATGACGCAAAATTCTGGTTCGTGGACAGCTTTACTCCGAAATATGACTGGAAGCCGACCGCAGTGGAGCAGAGCTCACGCTACAAGAGCGACAACAAGTCATTCACTTACCTTTGGGACAATTACTTCCTCTTCGATCACACTTTTGCAAAGAAACACCATCTCGCAATTATGGCCGGTAGTTCCGCACAGTGGAATAAATACGACTATCTGAACGCACAGAAAAACGTCTTTATGTTCGACAGCATCCACGAGATGGACAACGGACAGGATATGTATGCAATCGGAGGAAATGAAAGCGAATGGTCCCTTATGTCTCTTATGGCACGAGTAAATTACTCTTATGCAGACCGTTATCTCATCACTGCCACAGTCCGCGGCGATGGTTCCAGCCGTTTCGGTTCCAACAACCGCTGGGGAGTCTTTCCATCTGTTTCAGCAGCCTGGAGAATCTCCAAGGAAAACTGGTTCCCGGACAACAAGGCAGTCAACGACCTCAAAATCCGTGCAGGTTATGGTGTGACGGGAAGCCAGGCAAGTGTGGGAAATTACGGCTACCTCGCCCTTTATGACACAGGAGTCTATTCATTCGGTACCGATGGCAAAGAGCAGGCTACCCTCATATCAAGGACACTCTCCAATCCTTCAATCCATTGGGAGGAAGTGGCTCAGACCAATGTCGGAATCGATATCGCATTCCTCGACTCAAGAATCCAGTTCTCTGTGGACGGTTATCTCAAAGACACAAGGGATATGCTCGTAAAGGCTTCCATTCCTATCACTTCCGGATTTGAAGATACCAGCACAACTTATGCAAATGCCGGAAAGGTACGCAACAGAGGTGTAGAGATGTCCCTCCATACAGTGAATTTCGCAGGTGAGTTCAATTGGGAGACCGATGTCAACGCCACCTACAACACCAACCGGATCATAGACCTCAACAGTGATGTGCCATATTACATCAACCAGATAAACAACTCCTATGTCACAATGCTCGGTAACGGATATCCAATCAACGTCTTCTACGGATATGTCACCGACGGAATTTTCCAGAACGAGCAGGAAGTTGCAAATCACGCATATCAGCCGGGTGCGGCTCCCGGAGACATCCGCTACCGTGACCTCAACAACGATGGTATCATCAACGACAGCGACCGTACTGTGATCGGCAATCCGAACCCAACCTGGATGTTCTCAATGAATAACAGACTTGAATGGAAAGGAATCGAGCTTTCAGTTTATCTGCAGGGCGTTGCCGGCAACAAAATCTATAATGCCAACAATATCAACAACACAGGTATGGCGGCAGCTATGAACCAGACCACTGCCGTGCTCAACAGATGGACCGGCGAAAACACCAGCAACTCAATGCCGCGTGCCGTCTATGGAGACCCGAACCAGAACTGCCGCGTTTCAGACCGCTTCGTAGAGAATGGTTCTTATCTGCGCGTCAAGAACCTCACACTCTCCTATTCATTCCCTCAGAAAATGCTTAAGAAGATCCATCTTGAGACTCTTCGCATAGCACTTTCCTGCGACAATGTTGCCACCATCACCAAATATTCGGGCTTCGATCCGGAGGTTTCCATCAATGGTATAGATGCCTCCCTCTACCCTATCCCGAGAACTTTCAGCGTGGGTCTGAATGTCAATTTCTAATCCAAACAATATGAAACCAAATTTTGAGATTATGAGAAAGATTATCAGCATAATAACGGTTGCCATATTGTTGGCATCCTGCAGCGGTTTCCTTACGAAATCGCCAAAGAGCCAGGTCGATCCTGACACCAATGTAACTGAAGCTGTGGCAGTGGCTCTCACCAACGCCTGCTACCGCACCCTCCAGTCTTCAAATATGTATAACCAGCGTATCTGGACCCTCGACATTGTTGCAGGAAACAGCAATGTGGGTGCAGGCGGCGGAACAGACGGTCTTGAGACCATTCAGGCAGCCGATTTCATCACCCAAAGCGACAACGGAATGGCCCTCTATATGTGGAGGTCTCCTTGGGTGGGGATTGGACAATGCAACATCCTCATCAGCAGCCTTGAGACGGCTGACATTGACGAAGGACTCAAGACAAGGTGCCTCGGAGAGGGATATTTCCTCCGTTCACACTATTACTACATCCTTGTCCGTCTCTATGGCAAACTCCCTCTCAGGCTTGAGCCTTATAATCCTGGAGACGACCCTGCAATCGCACGTTCTTCTGTTGAAGAGGTTTACAATCAGATCATAGAAGACTGCACCAAGGCAGTAGATATGCTCCCGACCAAGAGCGAATATGACAGCCAGAATGTAGGAAGGGCTTGCAAGGAGTCCGCTCTCGCTGAGCTTGCCGACATCTACCTCACCCTTGCACCAAAGAATCCTTCATATTATGAAAAGGTTGCGGAACTCTGTGAGCAGATTGACGAACTCGGTTACGACCTTTCTACAATGGACTATACCGCCAATTTCGATGCCTCAATCAACAATGGTCCGGAATCTCTCTTTGAGGTGCAGTATTCAGGCAATACCGAATATGATTTCTGGGGCAATGACGTGCAGTCATCCTGGTTATCCACCTTTATGGGTCCCCGCAATGCAGACTTCGTTGCCGGAGGTTATGGCTGGAACCAGCCGACCGAGGAATTCGTGAGCCAGTATGAAGAGGGTGACCTCAGGAAAGACTGGACCATCCTCTATGAAGGATGTCCTGACTTCGACGGACACACCTACAAAAAATCATATTCAAATACAGGCTACAATGTACGTAAGTTCCTTGTACCTAAGTCCATATCTCCAGAATACAACACAAACCCTGCAAACTTCGTGATTTACAGATATGCAGACGTCCTCCTCAAAAAGGCAGAGGCATACAACGAGATGGGCAGGACTTCGGATGCAGCCATCGCCCTCAACATCGTCCGCAAAAGAGCAGGTCTGCCGGGAGTATCAGGATTGTCACAGGAGCAGATGCGTGAGAAAATCATCCACGAGCGCCGTATGGAACTCGCTTTCGAAGGTCACAGATGGTTTGACCTCATCAGGCTCGGCGACGGAGAATATGCCGTCAACTTCCTCAAATCAATCGGAAAGACAAATGTCAACAAGAACCGCCTGATTTTCCCTATTCCTCAGACAGAGAGAGATGCCAATCCTCTTATGGACCAGAACCCAGGTTATTAATGTTTAATATTTGAAGTATGAAACCATATATATTGAAAATGGCAAGTGTCGCTGCAGGAGCATTGCTGCTTGCAGGCTGCATCGACAACAACTATACTCAATTGGACAAAGGAAGCGACACGCTCACCTTGACATCCAGTGCAAATGAACTCGTACTTGAAGAAATCAACTATTCAGCCACAGCCCTGAGTTTCGACTGGACTACCGGACACAACTTCGGCACCGGCAACAAGATTTACTATACCCTCGAACTTGCCGAAGCCGGAACCGGCTTTGCAAAACCTTATATCCTTGTAAATAACGAGATTCAGGTATATTCCTGGAGCAAATCCGTAGAAGAGTTGAACACCTTGGTTCGTGAACAATTCGGTCTGTCCAAGAACAGGGCGCTGGAAGCCCGTGTCACAGCCACCGTTCCGGAATGTGACGAGGTCCAGACATCTGTTGTTGAACTCAATGTAACTACTTATGAGCCTGTAACAAAGACTCTTTACATCATAGGCGACGCAGCTCCAAACGGATGGTCTGCCGACAATGCATCGGAGATGGGAAGGGTTTCACCTGGTGTATTCTCCTGGACCGGAAATATGAATGTTGGAAACTTCAAATTCATCACCACCCTCGGACAGTTCCTCCCATCCTACAACAAAGGAACCGATGGAAAACTCGTTTACAGAGGCAGTGACAACGATCCTGACGAGCAATATCACATTGACGAGGCATACACCTACAAAATCGACGTAAACCTCCTCACCGGCGACATCAGCTGGACAAAGAGCGATGCTGAATCACCAGCTTATGACCAGCTCTTCCTTGTAGGAAATATGACAGGATGGGGCTTCGAACGTATGAACAAAGACATCCTCGACCCATTCCTCTTCCGTATTGGACGCTATTTCGACAATGGCGGAGAATTCAAGTTCGGTACTTCCGAGGGAAGCTGGGAGAATATGCTCAAGGCCACCCAGGACAATGCCCCTTACACGGACACATCAATGGAATTTGTAAGCGGATTCGATCCTGACCGCAAATGGTTCCTTAAGGATGACGAAATCAACAAGGCTTATAAAATCTGCGTTGACATCCGCAAAGGCAGGGAGCGAATGATGATGACTGAGTTCATCCCTTATGACTGCATCTATCTTGTCGGAGAGGCGGCTCCTTGCGGATGGGATCTCGGAAATGCAGTTCCTATGACTGTCGATCCTTCAGACCCTTATACATTCACCTGGGAGGGAAGTCTCAACAAAGGCGAACTGAAATTCACCTGCGACAAGAAATCCGATTGGAACGGAGCCTGGTTTATGGCAGATGAGGCTGGCAAGACCCCGACCGGAGAAGAAGAAAGAATGCTTTTCGTAGATAAGAGCAATTCCGACTTCAAAGCCCAATATCTTGAAGTAGGTATAGGAGATATCGACCAGAAATGGGTTGTGGCATCTGCAGGAACTTATCAGATTACCATCAACCAGCTCAAAGAAACTATCTCAATCGTCAAGAAATGACAAAAAAAGCAATCATAATAATATCCGTATGCATCGTCGGCTTGCTTTCCTGCAAGCACGACGATGCTTCGGGTTCACAGGGAAATGGCAACAAAGACGACTCAGTGATTGCTGAGGTCACCGACGTAACGGCGGTATCCTCAAGCATCTCGATAGAACTTGCCACGGACAAGGCGCTCTACAAGCCGGGAGAGACCGTCAGATTCACGGCGGACAACCTTCCTACCGGAGCAAAAATCCGTTACAGGCATCTCGGAGAGGTTGTTTTTGAGCAGAATGCATCCGCTGTGACCTGGGAATGGACGGCCCCATCAACTGATTTCACAGGCTATCTTGTAGATGTCTATACGACAAAGACAGACGGCAGCGAAATGATATATGGAACCATCGCCGTTGATGTTTCCAGCGACTGGACCAGATTCCCTCGCTATGGTTTCGTGGGAGATTTCGACAAATCGAAGCTTGGTGAAGGAGTGATAGAATCCGAGATGGCATATCTGAACCGCTGCCATATCAACGGTATCCAATTCTATGATTGGCACAACAAGCACCATTGGCCTCTCGGAGGAACGAGAGGAAATCTTCTTGAGGTCTATAAAGACATAGCCAACAGGGATGTGTACAATGATGCCATAAAGAAATACATAGAGGTCCAGCATTCCCTCGGAATGAAAAGTATGTTCTATAACCTCTGTCTCGGCGTCCTCGAGGATGCGGCTTCCGACGGAGTGAAAGATGAATGGTATATTTTCAAAGGCTCCGGACGAACTGATAAGGATTTCCACGGACTTCCTGACAGCTGGAAAAGCAACATTTATCTTGTTGATCCGGGAAATGAACAATGGCAGGCATATCTCGCGGAAAGGAATGACGAGGTGTATTCAAGCTTTGACTTCGACGGCTTCCATATCGACCAGCTCGGATGGAGGGGAGACAGATATGACTGGTACAGCAAGGCTGTGAACCTTCCTCTCGGCTATGCTTCCTTCATCAAGGCTATGAAAGCCAAGCATCCTGACAAAGAACTGGTAATGAACGCAGTAGGAAGCTACGGAGCATCTCAGATTGCCGGAACCGAATGTGTAGGCTTCCTATACAACGAGATGTGGGACGGTGAGAAGGAATTCAAGGACATACGCAATGTGATAAAGGCGAATGATTCCTACAGCAACGGCAAGCTCAACACAGTATTCGCAGCCTATATGAACTACAACTGCGACAACACCGAATTCAACATCCCCGGTGTCCTGATGACGGATGCAGTGATGTTCGCCCTCGGAGGCTCTCATCTTGAACTTGGCGACCATATGCTTTGCAGGGAGTATTTCCCATATCAGGGAGTGAAAATGAGCGATGCCCTACGCACCCAGATTGTCAGGTATTATGACTTCCTCACGGCATACGAAAATCTCCTGCGTGGGGAAAGTTCTCTGAGCGAATACACACCGGACATCCAATGTACGGAGACCTCAAAGAAAGCTCCGATAGTGAACTGGCCTCCGCAGATGTCCAAAGTCACTGTTTTCGCGAAAGAAACAGATGGAAAGAAGGTCATCCATCTTCTCAATTTCCTTTCTGCCGAAAGCCTGAGCTGGAGAGACCTCGACGGCAAGGCACGCGAACCGAGGCTTGTGAACGAACTTCCGGTGGAACTCAAGATTTCAGGTCATATAAACAAGATTTGGGCTGCTACTCCGGACAAGCACGCTGGTGCACCGGTGGAACTTGCCTTCAAACAGACCGCGGAATCAGTGACTTTCACTGTTCCTTCTCTGAAATATTGGACAATGATAGTAATCGAGTGATTGCCTATGAGAATATTGTTTACCATTTTGTTGTTATCGGTTCTCCCCTTCTTCGCTAACGCCGGTGAAGGGGGAGCCGTTAAAACAGACGAACGCAGTGCAATATTCACTGCCACAGATGGTTCTGCCCTCGAACTCAAGCTCTGCAGCAGTTCGGTGGTGAGAGTGCGCTTCTCCCCTGACGGCAATTTCGGTTTCCACGAATCTTTTGCCGTAACAGACGAGAACCTTGAAAAAACCGGTCTTTCCTTCAGCGAACAGGAAGCCTGCTATGAAATTTTCACAGACAAGCTCAGAATCAGAATCGACAAGGAACCTCTCAGGCTCCGGATTTTCGATAAATATCAGAAACTGCTTTTCAGCGACTGTGCCGACAAGGGAAGGATTTGCGAAGGAACGAGAAAGGTGGAATACAAGACGCTCCGCAGGGACGAACATTTCTTCGGTCTCGGCGAAAAAACGGGTAAATTGGACAGAAGAGGCGAACAATACAAGATGTGGAATAGCGACAAACCTTGCTATAGCACTATGGAAGACCCTCTGTACAAAAGCATTCCGTTCTTTATGAGCAACTACCGCTACGGTATCTTCCTTGACAATACCTACAAGACGGAATTCAAGTTCGGGACAGAAAGCCGCGACTGGTACAGTTTCGAGGTTCCCGATGGCGAGATGGTCTATTATTTCATTTTCGGCAAAGACTTCAAGGAGATTATGGGCCAATATACCCGGTTGACAGGCCAGCCGATAATGCCACCGCGCTGGGCCTTGGGTTTTGCGCAGTGCAGAGGGCTTCTCACCAATGAAAATCTGACATACAGCATAGCCGAGGGCTATCGGGAAAGAGGGATTCCTTGCGATATCATCTATCAGGACATCGGATGGACCAACCATCTTCAAGACTTCGAATGGCGCGAAGGAAATTACACCAATCCACGCAAAATGCTCTCCGACCTCGATTCAATGGGATTCAAAGTGATTCTTTCCCAGGACCCCGTTATTTCCAAAGAGAACCGCAGGCAATGGGCGGAAGCTGACAGTCTCGGATTTTTCGTAAAAGACAGCCGCACAGGACGGTCTTATGATATGCCGTGGCCGTGGGGTGGAGACTGCGGAGTAGTCGATTTCACCATCCCTGAAGTCGCCGACTGGTGGGGGAAATACCAACAAAAGCCGCTCGACGACGGGGCGGCGGGTTTCTGGACAGATATGGGAGAACCAGCCTGGAGCAATGAAGAATCTCCGGAAAGACTTGTGATGCAGCACAGGCTCGGAATGCACGACAAAATCCACAATGTCTATGGTCTTACCTGGGACAAAGTGGTGAAAGAACAGTTCGAGAAACGCAATCCTGACAAGAGGGTGTTCCAAATGACCCGTGCGGCATACGCCGGTCTTCAGAAATACACCTTCGGATGGACCGGAGACAGCGGATGTGCTGACGACGTGACCAAAGGATGGGCACAGATGGAGAACCAGATACCCGTTCTGCTTTCAGCCGGTCTTGGACTCATTCCTTTCACAACTACCGATATTTCAGGTTATTGTGGCGACATCACCGATTATCCTGCAACTGCCGAACTCTATGTGAGATGGGTTCAGATGGGTGCCTTCAACCCATTGAGCCGAATCCACCACGAAGGCGACAATGCTGTTGAGCCCTGGCTCTTCGGAGACGAAGCCGAGCAATGTGTAAAAGACGCCATTTCATTGAAATACAGCCTTCTGCCTTATATATATACATACGCCCGACAGGCTCACGACACCGGTCTTCCGCTGATGCGTGCGATGTTCCTGGAATATCCATACGACAGCGAAACCTACTCTACTGACACCCAGTTTATGTTCGGAGAGGAATTGCTTGTGGCTCCTGTCGTGAAAAAAGGCGCCCGCAAGAGGAATGTGTATCTTCCTGAAGGAGAATGGATTGATTTCAACGACAAAAAGACTGTCTATGACGGGGAACAATGGACGAGCGTCAATGCCCCCCTCAATGTCATTCCTATGTTCGTCAGGAAAGGCAGCATAATTCCGCGGATGCCAGTTATGAACCATACCCGCGAAAAGGCGGTTTATCCCTTGACATTCGAGATTTTCCCGGCTGCTGCCGGAGGTCTTGCCTCATTCAACTTATATGAAGACGACGGCGAGAGCCTCGGCTACCTTAGGGAAGAATGGCTCCGCACACCAGTGACCTGCGAAAGCGTCTCAAATGGTCTTGAAATAGAGATCGGAGAGCGCGAAGGAAAGGGCTATGAAATCGCAGGACAGCGGAATTTCATCCTGAAAATTTATTCCGACAAGGAGCTGCGGAAAGCTCTTGTGGACGGGAAAGCCGCAAAGAAAGGCAGCGCAGAAAAAATTCTTGCAACAGCGGAAAGCGATTTCGTGGGAACAGCCGTTTCATTGGACAAGAAGAACGGCATTTATATGATAAGAATCCCGGATGACGGGAAAAAACACAAGATAACATTATATGAATAGAATCGTATATGCATTTTGTGCAGCCATTATGCTTGCAGGCTGCGCTTCAACACCTGGTACAGAACAGGTTACAGATGTCAAAACAATGACATCCCCTTCCGGTAACCTTGAAATGACATTCAGGCTCACGGAAGACGGAACTCCCCAATACAGCCTGAACAGAGAGGGGAAACCGGTCATACTTCCATCCGGAATGGGCTTCGAACTTCGCGGAGTCCTCAAGGCTCAGAAACTCGAATACAATGCCGACGGTACCATCGGCAAAACCGACTGGCAGCCGTGCAACTCCTTCCACGACGGATTCACTCTCGAGAATATCGAAACATCCTCATTCGATGATACCTGGCATCCAGTATGGGGCGAGGAGGATTCAATCAGGAACAATTACAACGAACTTCTCGTAAATCTCGTCCAGACTTCCACGGAAAGAAAGCTTGCGATACGTTTCAGACTATATGACGACGGTCTCGGATTCAGATACGAGTTTCCATCACAGGACAAACTCAACTATTTCGTAATCAAGGAAGAACTGACCCAATTCGCTCTTACCGGTGACCACACGGCGTGGTGGGTTCCAGGCGATTTCGACACCCAGGAATACAACTACACCCAGTGCCGCCTTTCCGAAATAGCAGACAATTTCAAGGCTGCCGTAAGTGGAAATGATTCCCAGACTCTCTTCTCAGTCAACGGAGTACAGACCTCCCTCCAGATGAGGACAGACGACGG
>JBJEBO010000181.1:0-3132 GCA_051870155.1 Candidatus Cryptobacteroides sp. | reverse complement strand
ACGCCGCGCCTTCACAGCCTTACACCTTTGTTGCACTGTTCACTTGAATTGGGGTATTTTGGTTTTATGAGTTTGAAGAAATTGCCTATAGGAATTCAGAGTTTCGAGAAAGTACGAACCGACGGATTCCGTTACATAGATAAAACTCACCTGGTATATAATCTTGCAAAATCCGGGTGCTATTATTTTCTATCCAGACCGAGGCGTTTTGGCAAGAGTCTCTTCCTATCAACCCTTGAGGCATATTTTCTTGGGAAGAAAGAATTATTTGAGGGGCTGTACGTAGAGGAACTTGAGAAAGATTGGATAGAGTATCCGGTTTTGCATCTGGACCTGAATACGCAGAAATATGAGAATGCAAGCGCTCTGAACAATGTCCTAAACGAAATGTTGGACAAATGGGAGCAGTTGTATGGAAAGAATACATCTGAAGTTGGTTTCGGCAGAAGGTTCCAGGGAGTCATTCAACGAGCTTATGAAAAAACTGGCAGACGAGTGGTAATTCTCGTTGACGAGTACGACAAGCCTGTCCTTCAGGCAATCGGGAACGACACTCTCCAAGACGAATACCGCTCGACGCTCAAGGGATTTTACGGAGCACTCAAATCCTGTGACCAATACATTCAGTTCGCTTTCCTGACCGGAGTCACCAAGTTTGGCAAAATCAGCATATTCAGCGATCTGAATCACCTTAACGATATCTCAATGGATCCGAGATACTATGATATCTGCGGACTGACCGAGAAAGAAATCAAGACTAATCTGTCCGAGGAGGTTGAAGCCCTGGCCGAGAATCTTGGCGTTCAACCGGAAGAAGCATATACAATGCTGAAGGAGTACTACGACGGATATCATTTCAGCGAGGATAAAGTCCCGGGGCTTTATAACCCATTCAGCATTCTTAATGCACTTGACAAGAAAAAAATTGAGTCTTATTGGTTTGAAACCGGTACTCCGACCTATCTGGTAGAGCTCCTCAAAAAACACAACTACAATCTCTCCTATTTGGAAAAAGAAGTGCTGTCATCCGATGCGCTAAATAGTATAGACTCAACTTCTTCCGATCCTGTTCCGGTAATATATCAGAGCGGATATCTGACAATAACAGGATATGATAAAGAATTCAGCCTATACAAGTTGGGATATCCAAACAAGGAGGTGGAGGAGGGATTCGTAAAGTTCCTCATTCCGTACTATACCAATGTCGAGAAAACGAGATCTGGATTTGAGATCAGCCAATTTGTGCTTTGTATTAGAAACAAGGATATTGAAGGCTTTATGAATCATCTGCAAGCATTCCTCTCAGCATGTCCATACGAGCTTCAACCGGATCAGGAAAGACACTTCCAAAGCGTAATGTATATCCTAACGACACTTTGTGGTTTCTATGCAGAGGTAGAGGAACATACAAGCAAGGGAAGGATGGATATGACCATAAAGACTGACAAATATATCTACATATTCGAGTTTAAATTCAATTCCACAGCTTCAATCGCCTTGAAACGAATCTCAGATATGGGATATGCAGATAAATTCAAGAACGACAAACGAGAAATCATCTGCATCGGCGTTAATTACAGTAGCGAAGAAAGGAATATTGACCAATGGTTGATCAAATCGGGAATATAGTCTGTCGATAACTCTATGCATCCCTATATGAAGCAAGAAGCCGTCCCAAAAGGGCCGGCTTCTAAGTTTATTTTCTAAAGATTTGAAAGACAAACAGTGACATTGTTTTCAATCCTCTTGAGGATTTCCTCCGTGCTTCCGCTTTCCCCTCCTTTCTCGAAAGCCTCTCCGGTGATGTTCTCGTAGAGCTCAATATACCTTGCCGTGATGCTGTCCACGATTTCAGGTGTCATCTCCGGAACTTTCTGACCTTCCTGACCCTGGAATCCGTTTGCCATCAACCATTCACGAACAAATTCCTTCGAAAGTTGCTTCTGCTTCTCCCCTTTTGAGAGTTTTTCCTCATAGCCCTCGGCATAGAAATATCTTGATGAATCAGGAGTGTGGATTTCGTCCATAAGATAGATGACCCCATCCTTCTTTCCAAATTCATATTTGGTATCGACAAGAATCAATCCCATCTTTGCAGCGATTTCCGTACCTCTTGCAAAAATCTCGCGGGTGTATTTCTCAAGCTGTTCGTAATCTTCCCTTCCAACAAGTCCGGAAGCTATGATTTCCTCTTTGGAAATATCTTCATCGTGACCTTCTGCAGCCTTTGAGGTCGGAGTAATAATCGGCTCAGGGAATTTCTGATTCTCCACCATTCCATCCAGCATCGGCACTCCGCAGATTGTGCGTTTTCCCGCCTTGTATTCCCTCCAGGCGTGGCCGGAAAGATAACCTCTGATAACCATTTCCACCTTGAAAGGCTCACATTTGTGCCCCACTGTAACCATAGGATCAGGAACTGCTATTTTCCAATTTGGAAGAATATCAGATGTGGCATCAAGGAACTTGGAGGCTATCTGATTGAGAACCTGTCCTTTGAACGGGATTCCCTCAGGGAGTACGACGTCAAATGCAGAAATACGGTCTGAAACGACCATCACGAGATACTTGTTTTCGATGTCATATACATCGCGGACTTTGCCGACATATTTGCCGGTCTGCCCAGGAAAACTGAAATCAGTCTTTACGATTGCTGCCATTTTTACAAAATTTGCTGCAAAAGTAAGAAACGGAAGGCAATATTCCAACTCAATATCCAACAAGTTCTCAGGAATCTGATTCCCTGGTCATCAAACCTCGTCCGGAGCGTATTTGAATGGATCAAGCGGCGATTTGTAGTCGAAATAATCCTCAGGCTTGAAGAAGCGGTCGAGTTCGATTGCAGCGTTCTCAAGTGAATCGGAAGTATGGACCACGTTCTCCTGTGCGCTGAGTGCATAATCACCCCTGATGGTTCCTGGTGCGGCCTTGCTTGCCCTTGTGGTCCCTGCCATAGAGCGTACTACCTGGACTGCATCATAACCTTCCCAGCAGCAGAGGATTACAGGTGCAGCCTTCATTCCGTCCCTTAACCAAGGGAAGAAAGGCTTGTCAAGAAGATGGGCATAATGTACGGCAAGAATTTCATCATCCAGCTGAGCCATCTTCATAGCCACGAGTTTGAGTCCTCTT
>JBJEBO010000180.1:0-3133 GCA_051870155.1 Candidatus Cryptobacteroides sp. | reverse complement strand
CCAATGAACAACGGCAACAGAAGGATTGACCGTTTCTATGAGTATTTCAATGCTCCGGAAACCTTTATGGACGAAAGTCAGTCGGAGTATCGCTATTCCAAAAACGCCAAGCCTTGTTCTTACAACATCAAGGTTTTCAAACTCGAGAACAATCAGGTCAATCTTGTCGCCGTCGATTACTATCCAGATACACAGTTTTATGCAGCCTATCAGTTGGATGCCGTACGCAATCTTCTCCAATCTGATGATGAAAACATCAAGACTAAAGCAGAGGATCTGTTTAAACATCTATCTGGCTTTGAGGTAGCTGCCCCATTCGATATCGGAGCAGGCATTTATGATGATGTGGATCCTATCTTGGCAGTTCTTAACAATATAGTGGCCCGAGGCCTGCCAACACGGACAAGCCCATTGATAGAGGAAGCATTCGCTCAACTTGGCAATCACAAGAAGGAAGATGCCCTTGGCGGAGTATATTACGATACCGATAACCTGAATGCTGACGATATTCTATTAGCACTTCACGCAATAGATAGCAGGGCTCGCTATGACGAATCCACATATAGCAAAAATGTTCTTGAAAGTGACTTTGAAAAGAACTTCATCCTGAATGCTGCACCCACCGGGCTTCAGCAGGTGCTACAGTCTCAACGTAGTTTGATGTCAATTACCGGCCAGAGCGTCCACCACGCACAGCGAGTGGACTTCTCTTGCGAATACCCATATCCGATTATCGGCGATGATGGCAGGAACCGATTAGGTTGTGTGATTGAGTTGGATGGAGAGAAATACCACCAGTCTGATAAAAATAGACTAGAGGATAAATACAGAATCGAGGCGTTAAACGAAAAGGGATGGGATTGCATACGCATAAGTGATATCCATCAATTCAGTATCAATCTACCTCAGATAGGTAATTCATACTTTTCATCAGTCTTAAAGGCTGCCGATAGAAAGTATGATGCTGCCTGGACTCGGGCCCTGCAGATTGCCCTGTCACCAATAGGTGTGGCCCGTTTGGAGAAGACATTAATAGAGGCACTGATTTCGGGCACGGTGGATTACCATAAGGAACACCTTGATATACTAGTAGTTGAAAGGGATGTCCCTTGCGCTGTTCTTGCCTTTAGAGAGCTATCTAAGATGTTCAATAATCTGGCAACATTGAGCGAAGATTACAAAGATGTAAGATTCCCTAAGGTTCGGCTGGATATTGTTACAACTCCGGAATTCAAGCATTCACCTCTGCATAAAACAATTGAAGGTGATGACTCAGTGAGCGTCAACATATTTGACGATGAGGCGAAGGTAAATGGTATCAAGCAATATGACATAGTCGTCGATATGGCAGTCATGCGCCGTGCCGGAGCAGAAGACAAATCATTCAGCAAACACAAATGTGTCGGCAAAGGATACTTCTATATTCGTTCTATCAATTATATCAGGTCTGAGCGACACATTTACACATCAGACTACATTAATTATCAGCCTTTTGTCACAAAAGATCAGCAGGGCAACTACCACGCAATCGAAGACAGGAAGGCATTGCTTCAGTATTTCCTGCGGATGCTGTTCAGAAAGGAAGACTTTCGACCTGGTCAATTGCCAATCTTAAGCCGCGCGCTTCAGAACAAGAGCGTTATAGGCCTATTGCCAACAGGAGGAGGTAAGTCCCTTACCTACCAACTTGCAGCAATGCTTCAACCGGGTGTCACTATTGTAGTAGATCCTCTTAGGTCTCTGATGGCTGACCAGTATGACGGACTAATCAAGACAGGAATTGATGCATGCACTTTCATCAATTCTACAGTGGATGCAACAGAGAAGGAACACAGGGCAAAAATGATGGAAACATCAATGGTACAGTTCGTATTCCTTTCTCCGGAAAGACTTTGCACCTACAGCTTTAGGGAGAAACTCCGGAATATGCACAGCGTCGGCGTATATTTTAGCTATGGCGTAATCGATGAAGTGCACTGTGTTTCAGAATGGGGGCATGATTTCCGCTTTACATATCTTCACCTTGGAAGAAATCTCTATCAATATGTACTGCCAAAGCAACACGGCGATGACAATCATCTGACGTTGTTTGGCCTGACGGCGACAGCATCATTTGACGTTCTGGCTGATGTAGAAAGAGAACTTTCCGGAGATGGTGCATTTAACCTTGATGCCGATACGATTATCCGGGATGAAAACACAAATCGTTTGGAGCTCCAATACAAGATAGAGAAGGTACCTGTACGCTGTCAGGAAGACCAATATTTTGATAAGAACGGACTCCTCGATGAAGGACTTCCTAAGGCTGTGCAAATGACAGACAAATGGAGTGTATATCCATCGAAGCAGGATTTCTTGACCAGGTATATTCATAAGATTCCCAGCTATATCGAGGAACTCCAGACACCTGAGTCCATCGATTACATAAAGAAGTGTTTCAATGAGCGACAAAATGTCGAGGGCTCGATTGATACCGACCTGCATACTGAATTGCCTGAACATTTCTTCGAAAATGCAGATGAGTATTCCCAAGCCGGTATTGTATTCTGCCCTCATAAGAGCAATACAGGTATATCAGTAAATGAGAACAAGATTTCTCTTGAAGAGTCTGTAAGCAAACTTGGCACATTTATGGGCAGTGGGGATGGCGACGATGCCGATATGATTGATCAGGAGTCATTCAAAAATCTTGACCTGTTCAGAGATGACAAACTACCGCTTATGGTGGCGACGAAAGCTTTCGGTATGGGTATCGACAAGCCAAATGTGCGTTTCACAGTTAATATGAATTATTCCAGTTCGCTGGAGAGTTTTGTACAGGAAGCCGGACGCGCCGGTAGAGATCGCAAGATGGCTTTATCCACCATTCTTCTTTCTGACTATCGTCTGGTACGTATTAACAAAAGATGCCCAAATAATCAGTTTCCGATGATGATAATCCGGAACAAGTGGTTCTATGATGGTGACCTACAGGAGATTTTGAATAATTATGGCATAAATATCGACGATAGATACCTCGACTATTGCACTCCAGACAAGGATATGGTCAAGCTACGCTGCGATGTCTGCAACACAAGGTTTGCATTTAAGCTCTGTAACCAAATCTGCCAGAAATGCAATAAAGGTCCTTGTG
>JBJEBO010000179.1:0-3135 GCA_051870155.1 Candidatus Cryptobacteroides sp. | reverse complement strand
CCAAAGATGCATAGGGTCAGGCGGACAGAAGTGCCTGCCGGTACAGACCTGGCGCTGGAAATATCCGTCAACCATCCTAAAGGGCGACAATTCATCATCAGAATTCTATTCAGTCGCCGTAACCAACAATCGTCAGCAGGCCGACACGGGCACCAAGATGATTCACATTGGAAAGAATACGAAAAGCAGGATTGTCAGCAAAGGAATATCGGCAGGACATAGCCAGAACAGCTATCGCGGATTGGTGAAAATGCTGCCGGGAGCGGACAATGCGAGGAATTTCTCACAATGTGACAGCCTGTTGATAGGCGACAAATGCGGGGCTCACACTTTCCCAGACATCGAGAACGCGAATCCTTCCGCAGTGGTGGAACACGAGGCAACAACTTCGAAAATCAGTGAAGACCAGTTGTTCTATTGCAACCAGAGGGGCATTTCTCCTGAAGAGGCGGTCGGATTGATCGTCAATGGCTATGCCCGTGAGGTGCTTTCCAAATTACCTATGGAATTTGCTGTTGAGGCACAGAAACTTCTGCAAATTTCGCTGGAGGGCTCTGTCGGTTAATCCTTAAATTCCGAACTTAATTATTCCCTGTCATCCCGACCGAAGGTGCGCAGCACCGAGGTGGAGGGAACTGAACAAAACAAGAAATGGACATTCTGAATTACATATTATTTACAATCGGCGGCGACACTCCGGTGCTGCTCATAGACTTGCTCACATCCGTTTTTGGACTCACTTGCGTCTTCCTTGCGGGACGCAACAGCAAATCTAATTTCTATGTGGGCTATATATATACCTTCCTGCTTTTCCTGATGTTCTGGAACAAGCATTTGTACGCGAGTCTGCTTCTTCAGCCGATTTCCCTTATAATCAATATTATAGGTCATTACAGGTGGACCCATCCACGCAAGGGGGAAGAGAGTTCCAAGGACCACTCCGCCCTGAAAGTCGGGATGCTCACCTGGACTCAGCGTATATTGGCAATCCTGTCGGTTTTCGTAATGGCCGCCTTGTGGGGATGGCTGCTCGATATGCTTGGCAACAAATGGTGCGTCGGAGTCTTTCCTTCCGATCCGGTGCCTTACCTCGATGCCTGCGTGACGGTGCTCATCCTTGTGGCCCAGTTCCTCTCAGCCTTGAAGAAATGGGACTGCTGGATTGCCTGGCTGTTTGTCAATGCTACCCAGATATGCCTGCATATATCTGTAGGACACGTGTTTATGCCTATCGTATGCGGATTGTATCTTTTCAACGGAGTCGTCTCAATCTACAATTGGTACAAACTATATAAGAACAAAGAATAACACAAGCACTTATGGCACAAGATATATTATTGGACATCAAAGGACTCCACGCAGCTGTGGAGGACAAGGAGATTCTCAAGGGGGTTGACCTCACCATCCGCAAAGGTGAGATTCACGCCGTGATGGGGCCGAACGGTGCGGGAAAAAGTACGCTGTCAGCCGTGCTTGCCGGAAAACCGCAGTTTACGGTGACCGCAGGGTCAATTGAATTTATGGGAAAAGACCTGCTTGCGATGGCTCCGGAGGAAAGAGCCTGGGCCGGAATATTCCTCTCATTCCAATATCCTGTGGAAATTCCTGGGGTATCAATCACCAATTTTATGAAGACTGCCGTCAACTCCAAGCGTCAAGGCCTTGGTCTTGAACCTCTTTCGGCAGGTGAATTTCTGAAGTTGATGAGGGAGAAAATGGCTTTCGTGCAGATGAAACCCGAATTTGCCAAGAGAGAGGTGAATGTTGGATTCTCCGGCGGAGAGAAAAAACGCAACGAGATTTTCCAGATGGCTATGCTCGATCCGACTCTTGCCATTCTTGATGAAACGGACAGCGGACTTGATGTTGATGCCCTCAGAATTGTGGCAAACGGTGTGAACTCACTCCATACTCCTGAGAAATCGGCTATTGTAATCACTCATTATCAGAGACTTCTCGAATATATCGTTCCTGATGTGGTGCACATCCTCAAGGACGGTCGCATAGTGAAGACGGCTGGCCGAGAACTCGTGGATGTGATTGAGGCTGAGGGATATGACGGTTTTTAATCTGCGGTGGTTATGAACATATCAGAAACACTAATCATTCCTGAAGGCGACAGTTACAGAAAGACATTCCTGCTGACGCCTCAGTCGCCGTCGCTCCCGTTCCGCCGCATCGTCCTTCAGGCACATTCCTCAGCGGAGATTGTCATCGCCCTCTTTTCGGGCGTTGACTGTGAAGTTCCTGTGGAAGTGGAACTTGCGGGAGAAGGAGCGGATGCCTTGCTTTGCGGGGCTTATGTCTGCGGAGATTCCGAAAAAGTGAAAATTGCTGTAGATGTTCTCCACAAGGTTCCCCTTTGTACATCACGCCAGATGTTCAAAGGGATTGCAGGAGGGAAGTCAAGGGTGGATTTCTACGGAAAAATTGTAGTCGCCCCTGATGCACAGAAGACCGAGGCTTATCAGGAAAACCACAATCTTCTCCTCTCCGACGACGCCAAGGTCCGTACACGTCCGCAATTGGAGATTTATGCCGATGATGTGAAATGCTCCCACGGTGCCACGGTCGGCAAACTCAATGAGGATGAGCAATTCTATATGCGTTCAAGGGGGATAAGCCTTGAAGACGCGCGTCTTCTCCAGATGGTTTCATTCGTCTCTCCTGTGTTGGAACATATTCAGGATGAGGAAGAAAGGGCAATGGTCGCAGCATCGCTTGAATCAGCAGTAAGGGCATTATGATTACTCATCCCAATGTCAAAATCAATCTCGGATTGAATGTTCTTAGGAAGAGGGAGGATGGTTTCCACGACCTTGAAACCCTGTTTGTCCCATATTTCGACATTTGGGACACTCTTGAAATTGTCTCCGATGTGGAATCTGAAACCTTGCCGACCCTTTGTGGCCGATATGGAAATCCTGCCGATGTTTCCAATGCTTCCAATGCCTCCTTCGATGCTTCCGACGCTTCCGATGCGGCATTTTCTTTCGTAAAGGCTGAAGATGAGAAACTCAAGATTTATATAGCAAGGAAAGAGGGGGTGGACTGGAATCCGCTGGCTGACCTATGTGCAAAGGCCTACAGGTTGCTTGATGCCGATTTTGGACTCCCTCCTGTTGCCATTGTTCT
>JBJEBO010000178.1:0-14137 GCA_051870155.1 Candidatus Cryptobacteroides sp. | reverse complement strand
CACTCCACTCTTCCGGCCGCAACCAGGTGATCCTTGAAATCGGCTCATTGACAATCGGTTCCTATACATATAAAATGTATGACTATCTCCGACTGGACTTCGATGGCAAGCAGCGCCCTATCCACACCCGCCTCGGCGAGCAGAATGTGGCCCAGCATCGCCGCGCAAGTGTCATCCACGACCCTCAGAGCCCGGACTATATCGTACAAAAGCCACGTCAGACAGCATCCGGAGATGGATGGAGGGAGATGATTCTTGGAGAGAACGACCTTCTGTATTTCTCGCTCAGACGTCTTGAATTTGAAAAGGAATGTCCTCAGAACACCTGTGGAGACCGCTTCCACGTTCTTGCACTTGTGGATGGAGACAAGGTAAGAGTCCGCAGTGTCAGTCATCCTGAGAGAAGTTTTGAAATGGAATATCTCGATATAGTATGTGTCCCTGCCGATATGGGTGAATATATAATCGAAAATCTCGGCAAAGAGCCTATAATGGTCCACAAGACTATGCTGCGTGACGGATTTATGGATATAGTGTTATGATCGCAGAGAAAAAACTGCTTCTTCTTGATGTCGGGGGCACTTTCATAAAGTGCTCCGACTCAAGAGAAATACCGGTGGACTCGGACGGGAGCCGGGATTCCATATCTGCATCCTTCAGGGAAGCAGTGGGAGCATTCTGCAATGATGCGGAAAATGACAAAGAATGTTTTTACGGTATTGCAGTAGCAATGCCGGGACCTTTTGACTACGGCAAGGGAATTTTCCTTATGACCCATAAATTTGCCTCTGTCTATGGGGAGGACTTCCGCACACTTGCCCAAGTTCCGGAATGTGTGGACATCCGTTTCACCCACGATGTGAACGGAATGCTTTCCGGAGAATTGGTATATGGAAACGGCAAAGGATGGTCACGTGTGGCCCTTGTCACCCTCGGTACAGGCCTTGGCTTTTCTGTCGGCATCGATGGGCATATATTGAAGAAACCGGCAGGTTCCCCTCTTATAAGCATATTCAACCGCCCTTACAGGGACGGCATTCTTGAGGATTATGCGTCCAAACGAGGCTTTATGTCCATTTATGCCTCACACGGAGGCAAAGCCATCACAGTCAAGGAAATAGCCTCACGCGCCAACGAAGGAGAATACGCAGCGCTGGCAACTTTCCGCGAAGTTGCAGAAACACTTGCCGACGAATTGGCACCGATTTTAGATGAATTCGGGATCGAATGTTTGCTATTCGGCGGTCAGATTTCGCGCTCTTTCAACCTTATGGAAGATACATTGACAAAAAAGCTGGAGAAACTCTCCAGCCTTAAAAAGATTTCACCTATATCAGACTTCAGCAACGCCACTTTCAACGGGCTGCGGAGTCTATATGAATAAGGTAGTTATTGCCTAAAAAAGATAGCGGACGCCGATTGTCACGCCATACAAGCCCCTTGTATAAAATCCGTTGCCGTAATCCTTGAGACCGCAGCCTCCGATAATAGGCCTCCAGTCACAGGACAGTTCCAGCGGGAACCAGAAATCGTATGCGACACCAATGTGTCCGGCCACACCGGCATACCAACCTGGATAAAACAGGAAACCGGCTGCACCTCCGACACCCATTGCCCAATTCCATTCACCTCTATGCTCCCAAGGAATTGCTGTATTGAACGGGTTGATCCAGTCATAAGTGGCAGTGGCACCAACTCCGCTGAAAGCAGGTACAGACACAGAAAGATCGAGCATATTCTTTGGTCCGAGATTATGCTGATAAGAAAAGTCGATTCCATAACCCACGTTGACTCCGATAGCCCTTGGCTGAGCAGCAGCGGACAAAGACATAGCCAAAGCTATGACAATTGTCAGAATTAGAGATTTTTTCATAATGCAATCATTTTAGTTTGATTAGCAAAAATACAAAAAAATCTATTACGACATAACCAACTATATAATTTTACTATTCCGAAATAACTGATTTTCTGAAGGCCGCGGGAGAAACACCTTCGTTATGCTTGAACCATCTGCCGAAAAATGAAGGATTCGGGAAGCCGAGAATATATGTTATCTGCTTGACAGTCAATGACGGGTCTGAAAGCTGGTTCTTGGCGTCGCTGAGTGCCGCCCTTGTGATGATTTCAAGGGGCGTCATTCCAGAACGAGACTTTATCAACGTGGAGAAATACCTCGGGGAAAGACATTGCTCCTGGGCATAAAATTTCACGTCACGATGCTCCCTGAGATGGTCTCTCAAAGAAAAAAGGAATTTCAGGAATACAGTGTCATTCCGGTCCGCACACACTTTCGTGTCGATATTTTTTTTCTTATATATTTCTGCAATTTCATAACACAAGGCTTTCCAAAGGGCTTGCAAAGGGAGTGAGTTCGGCTCATCCCCCCTCTCCAAACGTTTGTCCAAGATCGATGCGATGTCTTCGATGTTCTCCCTTTCTTTATCTTCGAGATGGATATATGGATTTGACAGGATATGAATACCTTCCGTAGCAACTACAGTCTTGGAAGCGATGGCAAGTATATTGTCAAGTTCTGCTATCCCTATGATTCCCTTAATGTCTGGAGAACAGTGTTTTATATACACTGTAGTCTTTATCGGATAAATAATCATATCATTCGGTCCGATATTATAAAAGCGGTTGTGGTCGCCGAAAGTCAACGTTCCCTCCCTGCACAGGAAAAAACCGCTTTTCGGCAAATGCCAAAAATCCCCGATTTCCGCAACATCCTCCGATGTCACCTCCTTTAATCCCCAAAGTGGGAGATTCTCCGGACTGTATTTGTCCGAAATTTCATTTTGGTCTTCCATCTTATTCGTTTTAATATGCTGTTTCAAATTTGCGAAACTCTAATATGCAAAAGTACAAATTAACATAGTTTTCAGATAAAAAACCACGATTATTGCCAAACTCACCTACATAATCATACATATAGGACATTTTTCCCGACATATAAATCTTTTCAGACATACCCGCACACAATACCTTTGCGCCGTTATCAGACGATATGGATTTAATTAAAACCAAAATGAGAAGATTTATTGTAAAAATGGCTGCGGCTTTTTTATGCGTCCTGGCGATGGCAAGCTGCAGCAAAGATGGAGTAAAAGGATTTGAAGGAAGATATTCCTACAAGATCAGCGGAAAAGTGGCCCTTCTGCCAACCGACTATGTGAATGCCTCGGCAGAGGAAAAACAGATGATGGAGGCTATGGGAATTACATTCACCCCGGTTTGGGTACCACTCTACCCGGAACAGGGACAGATGCACATAAATGTCAAGGACAAGGATGATAACCTTGCCATCATCACCTTCAACGACATTTTCGGAAATGTATGCTCGGCTGAAGCCAATATCGAGTCGGATGTGGTCACAATCGTCAATGATGCTGAAAAGACTGCTGTACTGACAGACGGGTCAGAAAAAATCGGTTCAGGATTCGTTACCTGGCGAGGCTCGGGCAACCGTTACGGAGACCAGATTATCATCAATCTGGAATACAACGGAACTATGACACTGAACGACACCGGTATGACAATCGTAGAGAGTAAAGTCGAATGTGTGGCTACGAAGAATTGAGGGAGGGGAAAAAATGAGACATATTATTAATAATGCGACCGCCCTAATATTGTGTGCGGTGACTTGCATATCCTGCAAGGATGCAGAAAGACTTAAGGAAAAGCTTCAAAAGGACACCGTACCCGAACCAATATTCGTCAATGTGATGAAGGTGGAAGAAAAGGACGACATCAGCCTGAGAACATACGTAGGAAGGGTGGAGCCGTCACAGAATACAGTGCTTACAACACAGTTTCCAGGAAAGGTGGAGGCGGTCAAGGTAAAGAAAGGTCGCAGCGTAAAAGCCGGTGAGGTGATTGCAGTCCTCAAATCCGAAACCGTGGAATCCGCATATACAATGGCACTTGCGACAGTTGAACAAGCCCGTGACGGATATGAGAGGATGATGAAGGTCTATCCGGAAGGCGGAGTGACCGAAATCCAGAAAATGGAGATTAGCACCCAGCTGAAAAAAGCGGAAGCCTCATTCAAGGCAGCAGAGGACGCATTGGAAAAATGCAATATCAAGGCGCCTTATACAGGAATCATCGAAGAGGTGTTCGTAGAGGAAGGAGTGGAAGTGGGGTTGTCCGCCCCTATAGCCAGAATTCTGAATGCCAGCAATATAGAAATTCATTTCCCTGTTCCCGAAAATGAGATTAAGGGTATTACCCTCGGAGAAAAGGCAGAAGTGGAAGTTACGGCGGCCCAAGCGATGGTGGAAGCGCGGGTGAGTGTCAAAGGAGTCGATGCCTCGCCTCTTGCCCATTCATACAATTGCATTCTTGTGCCGGAAGATAGATGCCCGGACATCCTTCCAGGTATGGTTTGCAAGGTGCGCCTGATTTCGGACAACGGAAGGAAGATAATCATCCCTATGAGGTCGGTAATGACCGATTCAAAAGGACGATATGTCTGGTGTGCCGATGAAAATGGGACGATTATGAAAAAATATGTGGAATCGGAAGGGTTTTCAGACGACGGAATCATCATTTCCGAAGGTCTCGAAGATGGCGACCTTCTGGTAGTTGACGGTCATCGTAAAGTATCCACAGGAATGAAAGTCAAAGTCAAGGAGCTGTGACTATGAAGAAATTCAGAGGAATAGCGGGTATGGTAAAATGGGCAATCGCCCAGAAGCACATAGTCTATACCCTTGTATCCGCATTGTGCATAGTGGGCATAATCGGAATAGTGAAAATGAAAAAGGACGAATTTCCGTCCTTTACGATAAAACAGGGAGTTGTCGTGGGTGTATATCCCGGTGCGACTGCCCAGGAGGTGGAAAACCGTCTTACCAGACAACTTGAAGATATCCTGTTCTCTGTGCCGGAGATAAGCAGGGATGACCTGCGGAGTGTCAGCAAGGACGGGATGTGCTACATCTATGCGGACCTTACTTGCAAAGTGTCCCAAAAAGACGAGGTATGGACCCGGATTAAACAGAAAATCAATGAACAGAAGGCATTTCTTCCATCAGGTGTCCTCACGGTGATGGTATTGGATGACTTCAACTCGCTTTCTTCCCTTATGATAGCCCTCGAATCGGAAGACAAGGGATATCCGGAACTCCAGGACTATGCGGACAG
Source organism: Candidatus Cryptobacteroides sp. (assembly GCA_051870155.1). Taxonomy (GTDB): domain Bacteria; phylum Bacteroidota; class Bacteroidia; order Bacteroidales; family UBA932; genus Cryptobacteroides. The sequence continues at coordinate 8,989 of JBJEBO010000178.1, read as the reverse complement.
GCTTTGTACCGCCCTGCGAAGAATTCCGGACCTTGCCAAAGTGGAGATTCTCGGAGAGCAGAAGGAAGAAATCGCGATTCTTCTCGACAGGGAAAAAATCTCGGCATACGGAATCGACCCGGCATCCTTGACCATCAGTTGGCAGGGTGCGTCCATTCCGATTCCAGGAGGCACATTCGACAGTTCCGAGGCAACCGCTCCTGTCCACATTTATGGGAATGTCGGAGCAGAAAACGAGATTGCGGAAAAGACCGTTTATGCGGACCCGGCCGGCAACATAATAAGGCTCAAGGACATAGCTACCATTACAAGGCGGTATGCAGAACCTGATGACTTTGTCAGCTACAATGGTCACGCCTGCCTCATTCTTTCAGTGGAGATGCGTCCGAACAACAATATCGTAGCATTCGGGAAAGAAGTAGATGATGTTCTGGAACCTTTTGCCGCCTCTCTGCCGGATAGTGTGACGGTAAGTCGCATCACGGACCAGCCGAAAATCGTGAACGATTCCATTCTTTCTTTCCTACACGACCTTCTGTTGTCTATGATAGTGGTCATCCTTGTGATGCTGACTCTGTTCCCTATGAAATCGGCCTTAATCGCCGGTTCCGGAGTACCTGTCTGCACTGCAATAACCATAGCCATTATGTATGTATGCGGAATGGATCTGAATACCGTGACCCTTGCAGCCTTGATTGTAGTGTTGGGAATGATTGTGGACAACTCCATCATAACGATGGACGGCTATATGGACAAACTCGGTTCCGGATTGGGAAGGAAAGATGCTGCTTGTGCCAGCATAAAAGAACTTTTCGCCCCTACCTTTGCGGCAACGCTTGCAATCAGCGCGATGCTTTTCCCTATAAAATACCTGATTACCGGTTACTTAGGCGACTTCGTCAGACTCTTCCCTTGGGTGATTGCCATCGCAATGTTCGTTTCCCTGTTTTACGCCATTTCCGTTGTCCCATCCCTTGAAGTGAAGTATATTGCTTCAGCCACTCCTGAAGGGAAGAGCCTAATATCGAGAATGCAGATGAAATTTTTCTCTTGGCTCGAAAAAGGCTATGCGGTGGCGGAACGCTTCTGTTTCAGACATCCGGCCCTTACCATAACAACCGGCGTGCTTGCAGTCGGACTCGGCTTATTCTTATTCACACGGCTCAACATCCAGATGATGCCAAAAGCTGCACGAGACTTTTTCGCAATTGAACTTGAGGTCGAAGGAGGACACGGAATCGACAGGACCAAAGAAGTGTCGGATTCCCTCCAGAAAATGCTCCTTGCAGATGAAAGGATAACATCAGTTACTTCATTTGTCGGTACGGGAGCCCCGAGATTTACTGCCACCTATGCTCCCGTTACACCAGACAAAACGGTTGCACAGCTAATCGTAAATACAGGTTCCGCCAAGGAAACCGAGAGCATAATCAAGGAATATGAGAACAGATATGAGCATATATTTCCCGATGTATCAATCCGTTACAAACAGATGGATTATCAGGATGTGGAGGCACCTGTCGTCATTACCCTCAAAGGTGAGGACCGCGACGAACTCATCTGCGCTGCAGACAGCATCAAGAAATATATGGCAGGAATGGACAGACAATTGAAATGGGTACATTCAAGCGCCGACAATATCCAACCTTCCGTCAGCATCACCCTCGACGACTATGAAGCTTCAAGACTGGGAATCAATAAGGCATTCCTGGCATTGTCAATGGCCGGGACCTACAATGGACAGAATCTTGCCACTGTATGGGAGGAAGACGAGGCAATAGGCGTTAATCTATACACCGAGGGAATCGGATCGGATATGGATTACGGTTCCATAGGCTCTCAGATGGTGTCCACGGCAGTGCCAGGGATAAGCGTTCCGTTGAGACAGATTGCCTCAGTCGAGCCGCAATGGAATAGCAGGCAGCTTGAGAGAAGAGGCGGTGAGGAGACTGTCAGCATCTTCGCGGATATGAAATATGGGAAAAGCCAGCCACGGGCTATGAAGCAGATAACGAGATATATCGATAGCAACATAAGACCTATGCTCCCAGAAGGAGCTGTGATTGAATACGGAGGGCTGACAAAGACCAACAAGAAACTCGGTCCGGAGATTGCCTGGTCTCTTGCAGCGGCAGTACTCATCCTGCTGGTATTTATGATTTTCCATTTCAAGAAAGTATCCTTGTCCATTTTGACATTGGTAATGAGCCTTCTCTGTCTTTTCGGAGCTTTCCTGGGATTGTGGATATTCAATCTCGACTTTGGCCTTACGGCCGTGCTCGGAATAGTCAGCCTGATTGGAATAATCGTGCGAAACGGAATCGTGATGTTTGAATATGCAGAGGAATTGAGATTCAAGAAAGGTCTTGACGTTAAGACAGCGGCAATGGAAGCAGGAGCAAGGAGGATGAAACCGATTTTCCTCACATCCTGCACTACGGCTCTCGGAGTCATTCCTATGGTCATAGGAGGCGACCTTCTATGGCAGCCGATGGGAGTGGTGATTTGCTTTGGAATCGTTTTCTCCATCCTTCTTATTGTCCTGATTATGCCTGTATCATATTGGCAGGTGTTCAAAAATCAGAAAACACCTGAGATTGGAAATGAGTAAATATATGAAACACTTCAAATTATATATAATTATGGCTATGCTGTCAATATCGGCAGCAACATACGCCCAACCGCGTCTGAGCCTGTCTCTCGAGCAATGCAAAACAATGTCGGGCGAAAATGACGCCGATCTGAAGAATGCCGGTCTGGATGTCAATTCAGCGAAGGCGCTCAAAAGGGAGGCCTTGACGGAATATTTCCCCAATGTTTCATTGAACGGATTCGGCTATTATGCCTTCAATCCTCTCCTTAAAATCGGCTTGAAAGACATTCTCGGAAGCTCCGATGGAGCCCAGAACATAATTGATGCGGTGGAAGCTGCGGCTCCGCTTTATGGAATCAGCACAACAGCCTCGTTCCTTGATTACGGATACAGCGCTTCAGCAAGCCTCACCCAGCCGGTATATGCCGGAGGAAGAATAGTGAATGGGAACAAGCTTGCCGAAATCAACCTTCAGGCGGCACTTTTGAAACAGGCTTCGGCATCTCGCGACAAATCGGTCGATGTGGAGGAGAAATATTGGAAAGCGGTGTCTCTTGAAGAGAAGATGATTTCTCTTCAACAGGCTCTTAAAACCGTTGATACCCTTGGACGTGACGTGCGAAATGCCTGCCTTGCAGGTCTTGCCCTCGACACCGACACCCTGAAAGTCAATCTGGAAAGAAACAAGATTCTTTCTACTATGACCCAGGTCAGGAGTGGAATCAGGTTGGCAAAAATGGACCTGTTCAATGCAATCGGTCAGGATTATTCATATATTTCCTCTCTGGCAACGGAGTCTGCACCGTGGATTGATGACATTCTACTGTCAGACCGCCCTGAGAACTTACCAGCCCCTGACAGTTTTTATGTGGATGAAAATGAAGCCGCATCCAAAAGCGAGGAGTCGCAACTGCTTTCCTTGAATGTGGAATCATCCAGGCTTCAAAAGAAAATTGCTCTCGGAGAAGCCTTGCCACAGGTGGGTATCGGTGTGGGCTATGGATACGGAAGACTGGTTGGAGAGAGTGGAAGATGGAACGGGGCGGTGTATGCTATGGTTAAAATTCCGTTGACTGATTATTGGAAGGCATCCTGCAAGATGTCAAGAATGGAGAATGAGGCTATCAAAGCTGAGAATCAAAGAGATTATCTCAATAGTCAGCTCGTTCTGCAGATGCATAAACTTTGGGAGGACGTTACCTGCTCATACGAGCAGATGGGCATTGCCGAGGAAGCCGTTGCCCTTGGCGAGATCAACGAGTCAAGGACTCTTAACCGCTACCGCTCAGGACAGGCGACTGTAAGCGATGTCTTGTCCGCCCAAACAGAACTCAGGCTTGCCCAGGATGAATTGACTGATGCACGCATCAAATATAGCATTGCGCTTTCCGCTTACAAGGCAAAATCTGCCGTGTGTCGCCGGCAATAACATTACCGATTTAGAAATCTGTTTCAAACCCGACAATCACCGTCACGGCCTTTGTGCCACAGAGAGCTAACTATTCCGGACGGTGATTTTCGGGGTAATTTTTTGATTATTCCCAAAAAGAATCTTCAAAAAAAGTATAATCCAATAAGAAATTTCATATATTTGCACTGTTGTTAACAAGATTGTTAAACAAATATGTTAACAATAGTGACACATCATACAACTATTTCTATGGCAGAAATTAAAAACAACACCGAAGCGGCAATCTTGGAAGCTGCTGAAAGACTGTTCCTTGAAAAGGGATTCAAGGGAGCAACCACCACCCTGATTGCAAAAGAAGCAGGGGTAACGCACGCGATGCTCCACTATTATTTCCGGACCAAGGAACAAGTATTCATAAACATACTTGACAAGAACATATCCACCCTACTTTCCCGCCTAAAGGCACAGATGGACCCAGAAGCCGATTTCGCAGACATCGTGAAAGACGTTACGGCAAAACACTTCGATTTCGTCAAGGAACATTCCTCCCTGATAATGCTTATGGTCGAAACTTCAGCCGAACATCCCGAAGTCTGCGAAAAATATGTGGACAGCCTCAAAAGCATCATCTCCTCTTCTGTGGTTTCACACACTGACAGACTCGAAAAGGCAATAGCCGAAGGAAAGATGAAGCCAATAACCATCCAGGATTTGCTTTTGGACCTGCTTTACATCAACACCGCCCCGTTTATGTTCCTTCCTGTAATGAAGAACGTACTGAAAATGAACCAGGAAGAACTTGAAAACTTCTTCGAGGAAAGGAAGGCGGAGAGCATCAGGATAATACAGTCGAGAATCGAAACAAAATAATATAAACCTTGACATTATGCACAGACTTATCACATCCGCCCTTGCCGCACTGCTCTGCATTCCGCTATGGTGCCAGGTCACACTTGAGGAATGTATGAGTCTTGCAAGGGATAATTATCCGCAGATCAAGGAATTGGATCTGATTTCGGCATCAGAGAAATACGACCTGGCAAACGCCTCATTCAGCTGGATTCCTCAATTAACGGTATCGGGAAAGGCAACCTGGCAATCAGATGTGGTGGAGATGCCGTTTGATTTTCAGGGCTATTCCTTCGACATCCCCCACTACCAGTATGGCATCACAGGAGACATCACCCAGCAAATCTGGGATGGAGGAGTCACGGCCAACCGAAGAGACCTCGTGAAGGCAGGAGCAGAGGTCAAACGCAAGCAATTGGAAGTCAATCTATATTCAATCCGCTCCCGAGTGCTCAACATTTATCTCGGCATCCTTCTGATCGACCGCCAGATAGACCTCAACAACCTCCTCCAGGAAACTCTCAAACGAAATGAGGACGAGGTCAAAAGCCTGATTGACAACGGTATGGCAAATTCTTCGGATATGGACCAGCTAAAGGTAAAAATCCTCGACTGCGAGCAGCAGAGAGCATCTCTTGAAGCAGACCGAACTTCATATATAAGAATGCTCGGACTCCTGACCGGTAAATCACTTGAGGGACTGGAGTTTGAGACCCCACCGGATTACATTCCCGGAATGATGTACTTCGGAAATGGAAATCCAGGAACAGCCACAGACAGTTTTGATGCAGCTGTATTGAGACCGGAAATTGCCCTGTATGACGCACAGTTGGAACAGGCCAAATTCCAGATGAAACAATTGAACACTGCAATCTCACCTAAATTCAATCTCACCGTCCAGGCTGGCTACGGAAGACCCGGGCTCAATATGCTCTCCGGCAAATTCGCCCCATACATTACGGCTGGCTTGAGGATGCAATGGAATTTCGGAAGCCTATATACCCTCAAAAACGACAGGCGCAAAGTGGAATCGGATTATCAGAAGGTGGAATTGACAAGAAAAAGCTTCCTGCTCAACACCGCTGTGGAAGCTGAGGACAAGAACAACGAGATCACAAAAGCGCGGGATGTACTGTCCAAAGATGGAGAAATCATAGAATTGAGGGAGCGAATACGCAAGTCCGGAGAAATTCAATACCAAGAAGGAGTGCTGAAAATGACCGACCTGATGTCAATGTTCGATGATGAGCACAAGGCGAGGCTGAATGAATCCCTCCACCGAATCCAACTTCTGATGGCAATCTATTCACTCCAGGATACCCTCGGGGCCGGCAACGATTAGTTTTCCAATGAATTATCATTTAAGAAACTTGAGTTAATACATTATGAAACTTAATAAAATATTGGCAGCACTGGCGGTCATAGCCGCGACAGCCTGCAACAGAGACATTCCATTCGACGCCTGCGGTCAGATTGATGCCGTTCAGGTGACCGTTTCAGCCGAAAGCAACGGAAGAATCCTCGCATTGGGCATTGAGGAAGGGCAGACCCTCGAACGCGGACAGCAGGTGGGAGCCATTGATTCTCTCCAGACCTGGCTCCAGATCAAAGAATTGAGTCAAAGAATCGAGGGTGCCAAAGCGAGGAAAATAGACATTGAGAAACAAATTGCCCCTCAAAAAAGCCAGTTTGAAAGCCTTGAAAATGACCTCAAACGCTTTTCTGTCCTTTTGGAAAGCAATGCGGGAACACGCAAACAGGTGGAGGACATCAATTCTCAAATCTCCGTTCTTAAAGGACAGATGGATGCCCAAAAGCAGACCTGGGAGAGAAGCAACGAAGCAACTGCCGCAGAGATAGCGACTTACCAGGTGCAGATGGCGCAAAGGGAAGACTATCTTTCCAAATGCCGGATCAAATCTCCCGTCGGGGGAAGGGTGCTCACCAAATATGCTGAGGAAGGAGAATGTGTCACTGCCGGAAAACCGCTTTTCAAGATTGCAGATATGAACAACGTCTTCGTCAGGGCATATTTTACTTCTGAGCAATTGGGTTCCCTGAAAATCGGTGACACCCTCACAGTGATTCCCGACGACGGTACACCTTCTCCAAAAGAATACAAAGGAGTGCTGACCTGGATTTCCGACCAGGCTGAATTTACTCCCAAAAACATCCAGACGAGGAATGAACGTGCCGACCTCGTTTATGCCGTAAAAGTCGCTGTGCAAAACGACGGAAGCCTGAGACTCGGGATGTATGCATATATCAGAAAATGATTATGAACAAATTTGCCATTCAGACAGATGGGATCAGCAAATCCTACGGAAAATTGCAGGCACTCAGGGACATAAACCTGAGCGTCGGCGAAGGTGAGATTTTCGGTCTCATCGGGCCGGACGGAGCGGGCAAGACATCCCTGTTCAGGATTCTCACGACCCTCACGCTTCCCGACAGCGGGAAAGCTACGGTCGGAGGCAAAGATATAGTCAAAGACTATAGGCAGATACGCAGGAGCATAGGCTATATGCCCGGGCATTTTGCCTTATATCAAGATCTTAGTGTAGAGGAGAATCTGAAATTCTATGCTACGGTATTCGGCACTACAATAGAGGATAACTACAATACCATCAAAGATATCTACTCACAAATCGAACCGTTTGCAGACAGAAAGGCCGGTGCTCTGTCAGGAGGTATGAAACAGAAACTCGCCCTCTGCTGCGCCCTGGTCCACAAGCCTGAAGTACTCTTCCTCGACGAACCCACCACCGGAGTTGATGCAGTGAGCCGAAAAGAGTTCTGGGCAATGCTCAAGCGCATCAGGGAATCAGGTGTCACGGTTTTCGTATCCACTCCATATATGGACGAGGCCGGGCTCTGCGACAGAATCGCCCTCATCCTCTCCGGCAGCATAATCGATATGGGCACCCCGGAGGAAATCAAAAGCAGATATCCGGACAAACTATTTGCTGTCAAGGGTGACAATCTTTTCGGAATCCTCAAACATCTCAGGAAAGCGGTAGGCACAATACGCTGTCACTCATTCGGTTCCGAATGTCATCTTGCAGTTCTTGCGGACGGTCCTTCGGAGGATGATATCATCAAAAACCTCAACGAGGCAGGCTTCAAGGGATGCACTGTGGAAAGAATTTCTCCAGGCATCGAAGACTGTTTTATGAGACTGTCATAAATAAAGGAATATGGAAACACCTGCAACTATATCAATCCGCAATCTTACAAAGCGTTTCGGCAATTTCACGGCTGTCGATAACATCTCCTTCGATGTTTACAAAGGAGAAATCTTCGGGTTTCTCGGAGCCAACGGAGCCGGAAAGACCACAGCGATGCGAATACTCTGCGGTCTGAGCAAACCGACTTCAGGAGAAGGCACCGTAGCGGGGTTCAGCATCAATGGACAGCAGGAAAGAATCAAGAGGAATATAGGTTATATGAGCCAAAAATTCTCCCTCTATCCGGACTTGAAGGTTAAGGAGAATATCGCACTGTTCGGTGGAATTTATGGGCTGTCCGACAAGGAAATCGCAAGAAAGACGGAGATGATGTTGAAAAGGCTGTCAATGGAGGATGCAGGCAATTTGTATGTAAGGGATATGCCTTTGGGCTGGAAGCAAAAGCTGGCATTCAGCATCGCCGTCATCCACGATCCTGGAATAGTCTTTCTTGATGAGCCCACCGGAGGGGTGGACCCTGCTACGAGAAGAAGTTTCTGGGAGATGATATATGAGGCGGCAGAGAAAGGGGTAACCGTCTTTGTGACAACGCATTATATGGATGAAGCAGAATATTGCGACAGGGTGTCGGTGATGGTGGACGGAAGAATCGAAGCATTGGACTCACCTGCCGCTTTGAAGAAGAGATTCGGTGCAAAGGATATGGACGAAGTGTTCACCATCCTCGCCGGGAGAGCGGAAAGGGAATAAATTATGGAGGGTCCGAAATGAAAGAAATCGCAGCATTCATAGAAAAGGAATTCAAACATATCTTCAGGGATTTGCGAACGACGATGATAGTGTTGATAATGCCTGTCATCCAGATAGTCCTGTTCGGTTTTGCTATCAGTACGGATGTGAACAACGCAGTCGTGGATGTGGTCGGGGACTTTTCAGACCCATCCGTGC
>JBJEBO010000177.1:0-3140 GCA_051870155.1 Candidatus Cryptobacteroides sp. | reverse complement strand
CCCGGAGAGGCTTGTCAGTTGATCTGCACTCAAATTGCAGGGGGATTCTTTAACTGCAATCTCAGCGATTCTCAAGTCAGCCTCCTTTGTAAAGGATTTCAAATAATTACGAAAGCCCTCATCTTTCAGCATCTTCTCTTTGGCATATCCCGACAACTCAGTCCGACTGTCAATTCCCGGAAGCATTTTTTCGTTGATCCACCTGATGACATCACTGACAAATGGAATACTCATATTCACCCTTGTCATTGATGCGAAGAACGACATATTCTTCCAACAGTTGATATTGACGGCATCTATTTCTGCTGCTTTGATCTTTATTGCAGCCGTGTTGAAATTCACGATTGACTTTCCGTCAACATAATCTCTCCAGAAGATTCTCGTAGGCTGGACAGAGTCTTTTTTATAAAAGTACAGAGACTCGCCAGACACCCGCTCCTTATTGAGACTCAGTTTATACCAATAGCGCAAATCTCCTACATAAAACTTCATTTCAAAAAGAGAGTCTTCATTTGGAGTTTCTTTGTCCAAAAGGAACGGTACTATACGGGTTGACAAATCATTCCGGCTGGGGACCTGTGTCCAGAAACGACGCAGGAAATCAAACGCTTCGATAAGATTGGACTTACCGGATGCGTTTGCCCCGAATACGACGGCAAAACGGAGCAGTTTGGTCCCATCCGGCATAATCGCGACCCTGTTGACAGGGTCATCCTTTGTCGGCTCAAAGCTGAATATCACTTCATCCCTGAACGACAGAAAGTTCTTGAATTTGAGTTCCTGTATCATTGCATCTCTATTTTCTCAACAGATTGCAAAGTTAATTATTAATGCAATATCTTCACAATAAAATGGCAAGATATATCATTTTAGATTTAAAATTAGCGTAGTTTACCACCAAAAATCAACATCAGATTGACAAGAATCCATATTTTAATTTAAGTTAACACTTTGTAGTGAGTTGTCGTGCACTTTTTCCTTGGGGAAGCGAGAATGGACAGCCTCCCAGGTTCGTTGTCTCGCAACGCGCCTGGAAGGCATAAAGTTTTCCTCCAAATGGAGGTTTTGGTGGTCTGCACTATCTTCTAGTCCGTAGTGAAATAGCCTTTACCGTGACACTGCGGGCAAGTGACGTGGGTGTGACCTGTTGAGCGCCAAAAATATTCTCCACATTCACCACACCTTACCTTGCTGTCCTCCATTCCATACATAGCCGGATATGTGTTCTTGACTATGCGTTTCTTTCCATTGCATAGAGGACAGGTGTGTTTGGTAGGTTGCCTATTTTCTGATGCTGCAGTTGAATTTTGTCTCTGTGAACTTCCGGACTGGGTGTTGCCAGTATTGTTCTCGTTATTATAGCCATCGCCATTATAACCACCATTTGGCGGATAAGCTGGAGCCTCATAATCCCCACCTGTGGAGTCGGTTCTTGGGTCTCGAATCAAAGAGCAGGTCGTTACTCCATCCGGGGCATTCTGCCGTTTGTAAACATATACTAAATTATTATTTACAATAATGTTGAGCACACTTAAATCGGGCTTGAAGCGATAAATCACCTTGCCGAAATAGGAGTTCCCCATATAGTTTTTTGAACTGGCATTGTCGCGTTCAGTATTGACTAACTCACCATTGCCGACACTCTTTCCAAACTTGTCGGAGTCAAAACATCTATTACCTGAAAATGTAATGAATTGTCCTCCAGCCGTGTTGGTGTACTCTGTCCCATATTCTATCTTCTTTGTTAACTTATAGTAATATGTGGATTGTCCGTAAATACAGAAGATATTGTTGAATAGAAACAGAAAATAGAGGGTCAGTCTGAATAATCTACTCATATATTGTTCCTCCATTATTCTCTACATTGTATTTGGAACCTTTTAGGAAATAACTTTTGTCAACGAGTATGCCATTAAAATGTACAGAACTAAATTCATAACTGCCTCTGCTTTCTCCACTCTGTATAAGGTACCAGTTCTCGATTCTAATATTTTTTCTATCTTTTGAAAAAATATACAGGTCAATATGTTGCTCCATTCTAGCACCTTTAAAATAATTATTATACATGGAACCCGGATAAAAATATACAATTGATAAGGCGTTAGATCTTTTCGAATCATAATAGCTGTGAAAAGGTAAATCTAAAATTCCTTTTTCGTAGTAGTTGAAATCTCTTTTAAGGGTTCTTCTGACCTTTGAATAATCATCCCAATTCAAATTTATTTCTTTACCATCAAAATTTACAATATAGACTTTACCTTCCGGATTCTCTTTTTCTATATAAAAATAAACTTTATCATCATCATAAAATTGTGCAAAAGCTTCCATCCCGATAAACATACCGAAAAGCACAAACAAGACTTTCAATGCAATTTGCTTCATAATTTTAAAGAATTAGAGATTTAAGTTGATTAATAATAGTTTGATGGGACGGTTATAATTATGTGTCGATCCCATATCAATCCCTTTTACATATTATCTATGATTTCTTTCACATTATTGTCAATACTGCATACTTTCAATGTGAGAATGACAAGACAGATAATCATAATAATTAGAAGCAATGGGATAAGAATCAGTAAACAAGTGGTTTCCATATTACATTAACTATTAAGTGAAACAATAATTCCTATGATTGTCGCCAATAATGTCAAACCGGCAACCATCAATGTCAAATATGTTGTTCGGCGTAGAAAGTTGATTTCTTTTATATCTTTTATTGGCAGAATAGTACATTTAATATTCTCAAAAAGGTTGACCAGATGGAATTTTCTGATGAAATAATCCATACGTTTGTCCAGTTCAGTTTGATTGAACAGTTTGCAATATAATATTCTGGCAATAATACTCTGAACATTATCAATCTCAGAGACAGACATATTTTGATGGTCAACCAAAAATGTGAGCAATTCATTTTTTATAAATGCAAGGATTGCAAGATCAAACAAAATCGGAAGTTCCTTTTCTAAATTCCCATTTAACGACTGAATGTTCTTTTCCTTGGGGCAATAATATGGAGTCCCAGTTTTTATATGAACCAAACATTCATCATCAGCCCAATATTTCTCAACCTTGTTGTTAGAATAATAATCGTTTATTGTTCTTTTAACCGCATTCGCACTCGCCATCATAAAATTGCT
>JBJEBO010000176.1:0-3141 GCA_051870155.1 Candidatus Cryptobacteroides sp. | reverse complement strand
GCGAGAATCAATGAAATTGGTTTTTTTGAGACCCCGTACCGCAAGGTAGAGAACGGAAAAGTGGATCTGAGTTCAGAAGGATGGCAGTATATGAGTGCTGAGGAAGAGGAAGGCCAGATGGTTTCCCTTGCAAAGGTGAAGATGGACGAAGACGGAAACATCCTCGAAGACAGGATTCAGTGTCGTCTCGGTGCCGACTTCCCTGTGGTTACCAAAGACGAGGTAAACTATATGGACGTTGCTCCTAACCAGATTGCTTCAGTCGCAGCTTCCCTCATCCCATTCCTTGAGCACGACGATGCCCACCGTGCATTGATGGGTGCCAATATGATGCGTCAGGCTGTTCCGCTTCTCAACCCTGAGTCTCCTATCGTGGGAACAGGACTTGAGGAAAGGGTCTGCCTCGATTCGAGGACACAGATTATTGCAGAAAGAACCGGTGAGGTCGTATATGTGGATGCAAAAGAGATCCACGTGAAATATGACCGCACTGACGATGAGAAGTTTGTAAGTTTCTCACCGGACATCACCGTTTATAAACTTCCTATATATAGAAGGACAAACCAGAGCACCACTATTCTCCTTAAGCCTATCGTGCGCAAGGGAGACAAGGTGACTGGAGGTCAGATCCTTACCGAGGGTTATGCTACCCAGAATGGAGAACTTGCTCTCGGACGTAACCTCAAAGTTGCATTTATGCCTTGGAAGGGTTACAACTACGAGGATGCCATCGTGCTTTCAGAGAGGATGATCCGTTGGGATATCCTCACATCAGTACACGTTGACGAGTATGTCACTGAAGTACGTGATACCAAGCGCGGTATGGAGGAACTCACATCAGATATTCCTAACGTGAGTGAGGATGCCACAAAGAACCTCGACGAGAATGGTATCATCCGTGTTGGAGCGCATATCGAGCCGGGCGACATAATGATCGGTAAGATTACTCCTAAGGGAGAGAGCGATCCTTCTCCGGAAGAGAAACTTCTCCGTGCAATCTTCGGTGACAAGGCCGGAGATGTCAAGGATGCTTCTTTGAAGGCCAATCCTTCATTGAGTGGAACAGTCATCGGCACCGCCCTCTATTCGAAGGTGGCTAAGGAGACTAACCGCAAGGGCGCCAAGGCAGACCAGAAGGCTAAACTGGATATGGCTGAGGAAGAGTTCAATAAGAAGGCAGATGCCCTCCGTCTGAAATTTATCAGCAAACTCTCAGTGCTTACAGAAGGCAAGAAGAGTGCGGGCATCAGTGACCTCTACGGTGTTGAAATCATACCTAAGGGCAAGGATATCACGATTGATGACCTCAATTCAATTAAGAAATATGAGGATATCAATTCAAGCAAATGGACATCTGACAAGAATACCAACCAGCTTATCAAGGAACTCATCAACAACTATTGCATAGCTCACAAAGAAGCTGCTGCAAGGTATAAGAGGGCGATTGACAAGATCAAGGTCGGTGACGAACTTCCTAACGGAGTTATGCAGTTCGCCAAGGTATATGTTGCCAAGAAGAGGAAGATCAGAGTGGGTGACAAGATGGCTGGACGCCACGGAAATAAAGGTATCGTGGCAAAGGTTGTCCGTGACGAGGATATGCCGTTCCTTGAGGACGGAACACCTGTGGACATAGTGCTCAACCCTCTCGGTGTGCCTTCTCGTATGAACCTCGGTCAGATTTACGAGACAGTTCTCGGTTGGGCCGGAGCAGAACTTGGACTCAAGTTCAGCACACCTATCTTCGATGGTGCCACCCTTGATGACATCTGCAAATATACAGACAAGGCCGGTCTTCCAAGATATGGTAAGACATATCTGAGGGATGGAGGTACAGGTGACTGGTTCGACCAGCCTGCGACAGTCGGAGTCATCTATATGATCAAGCTTGGTCATATGGTCGATGACAAGATGCACGCCAGGTCCATCGGTCCTTACTCACTCATCACCCAGCAGCCTCTTGGAGGTAAGGCTCAGTTCGGAGGACAGCGTTTCGGAGAGATGGAGGTTTGGGCTCTTGAGGCATTCGGAGCATCGAATGTGCTTCAGGAGATCCTCACCGTCAAGTCTGATGACGTGACAGGACGTTCAAAGGCTTATGAGGCGATTGTCAAAGGTGATCTTATGCCGGCTCCAGGCATTCCTGAGTCACTCAACGTTCTCCTTCACGAGCTCAGAGGTCTCGGACTCAAGGTTACATTGGACTAATTTACGGACAATTTGAAATTTAAGGAATATGCCTACTTTTAATAAAGAAAACAAGGTAAAAAGCAATTTCGAAAGAATCAGCATCTCGCTGGCTTCTCCGGAAGACATCAAACTCAGGTCTTCCGGAGAGGTCCTGAAACCGGAGACTGTCAACTACAGGACATACAAGCCGGAAAGGGACGGTCTGTTCTGCGAGAAGATATTCGGTCCGACCAAAGACTATGAGTGCCACTGCGGCAAATACAAGAGAATCAGGTATCGCGGAATCGTCTGCGACCGTTGTGGTGTAGAGGTTACTGAGAAGAAGGTCCGCAGGGAAAGGATGGGACATATAGAACTCACCGTTCCTGTAGCGCACATCTGGTATTTCAAGTCCGCTCCGAACAAGATTGCTGCTCTTCTTGGCATCGCTGCCAAGAAACTTGAGGCTGTAATCTATTACGAAAAATATATCGTTATCAATTCCGGTCTGTCAGGCATCGAGAAGAAGGAACTTCTTGCAGAAGAGGAGTATCTTGACATTCTTGAAAAATTCCCTGAGAACCAGAGCCTTCCTAATGACGACCCTAATAAGTTCAGGGCCGGTATGGGAGCTGAGGCGATTTATGAACTTCTCAAGGAAATCGACATTGATGCCCTTGCAAAGGAACTCCGCCAGAAAATGCTCAAGGAGACATCCCAGCAGAGAAAGGCAGAGGCTCTTAAGAGGCTCAGTATCGTGAAGTGGTTCCAGGAGTCAAAGGGAGTGAACCGTCCTGAATGGATGATTCTCAAGAACATCCCGGTCACTCCTCCGGATCTCCGTCCGCTCGTTCCGCTTGATGGTGGTCGTTTTGCAACCTCAGACTTGAATGACCTTTACAGAAGGGTAATCATCAGGAACAACCGTCTTAAGAGACTCATCGAGATCAAGGCTCCGGAAGTGATTCTCCG
>JBJEBO010000175.1:0-3144 GCA_051870155.1 Candidatus Cryptobacteroides sp. | reverse complement strand
AACTGCACCAGCAGTACTTACAGTGTTATTAGTTATTTCTTGTATTACATCATTCCAAGGAGAGGTTTCAGGAACCATTCCGCCCGCATCAGCAGGGTCTTCAACAGCCGGAGGAAGCTCCACCTCCAATGCTATGTCTATATTCAGGTCAAGGTCAAGACCAAGGTCTATCGAGTGCTCAGCAAGCCATTCCTCAAACTGCTGTGTCACATCTGTTGCCACAGTATGGACCGTGTTGTCAACAAGCACAAAATTGAGGGTAAGTTTGAATTGCATTCCCGCTTTCAATTTCTCCTCGTTGAAACCGAAACTGTTGAATGACTGGGTCAGCAGAGCCTCGGTGTAGTCACTGCTCCTGAACTCTCGGTTTATCAGGTTGAAGGCATAAACAGCCTCCTCCGTGCCGGGTTTTCTTGTCGCAAGAGAAACCGACTTGGCAAGTCCAGTGATATAGGAGGCTTGCATACCCTTGCAATAGTTCATACCCTTGACATACACCCTGATATTTATTTTCTTTGTCACAGCATACTGCACTGTGTTGATTTCCTGCCCCACATAATCCCTGTAATAGGCATCGGGCATATCGTAATAATAATCACTCCGCTCCGGCTTGAAAATGACATTTCTCACAGCTGAAACTGCGAGATATTCAGGATGTTCCGTATAGACCGTATCCGCATCAACGTATGCACAGAAATCGTCAAACGGCTGTTCCGTATCGAATTTAATTGACGGAAGTTCCGCCCGGCTGTCATTTATCAGGATCATATCATACTTCCCCGGGTCAAGTCTCACGACAGGCGAACAATATTCCGGATCAGGTGGAAGTTCTGTCACCAGACGGTGTTTGTCAGAGTTGAATGCAAATATGGTAACACCATTCAGTTTGTTCCCGTCATCATAATCTTTGCTACCCGTCTCGAAGGCTGTCCTGCTCCAGTCTATGTCGAATTTTACCTTCTCTCTGCTGACCGTCTCATAATAAAGATGGTCGCGCGTACAAGAGATTTGCATCATCAGAACGAGAGCAAATAATATATGTATGTATCTGCTAACGTTCATCTTGCCTTATATGTTTAGTCTTGGTGAATGAATAAACGATTGACACGTTGAGAGATGTGGGGAGCACGGTGTTGAGTACTTTTGTAGTCCAAGGGTAGTCCTTCACCTTTATATCTCCATATTGCGTATCGGCTGTCTGCGTATATTTCGTGTACTTCGTCTGAATAAAGCCTATTGATGCGGAATATTCCATTTTCCATCTTTTGGCGATGTAATGCGAATATCCAATGACTGGAGAAATGTGCCACAACGAGCCTTGCACCCCACGGAGTGTCCACTGCAAGTCATACTCGCCGACTCCCCCCGTCAGCCCCACAAAAAGCGAGGTATATGGATCGTCCGACTTTCCGAAATAATACCTCGGGGTGAGTGCCAAATAGCACAATTGCAAGGTCTTGTGTTTTTCCGCATTTCTCCACCAAGGATAAACAAGGGTGGCTTCCAAAGTCAGTTTCTTTGCCAAAGGGACCTCAACAGATGCATTGGCGGCTGTCATAAGGTCATAGAGCAGATTTGTCTTTATGAAAAGCACGGGCTTGCTGATGGTCATTTCTCCGTTTGCATCCTCAATTTCAACGGAGACGGTTTCCTCCTCCACGTCCCTGGATGTTTCTTCATTCAATTCTCGGGGGGGCAGATTATGACTTCGTCCTTGGCCTCAGGTGCTGCAGCAGGAATGGTATCCTTATTTTCAGAGTTGTAAAACAGGGTCATCCTTGAATATCTCAATGACGGATAGTCCGCCTTGTCTGTCTTGACAAAAAGATGGTTTGTGATCTGTTCAACCCGTTCGCATTCCAATGAGGAAGATATATTCCTGAATGTTTCTGAATGGCGATTAAGATATTCAATTAACGAACGGTTTCTCCTGCTGGTCAATGCCTTGTTCATCGTAATGCTTCCTTCCGGAGATGTGGAAGATACAACAAAAAGTCTTAGGGGTGTCACATAAGACAACTGGCATAATGAGTCCAACTGGTTGGTGAATCTATCCAAAGCAAGGATGTTGCCAGTCATTTCAGAAATGTTGCCGCTACCGCACGGATACGCCACAATGACACTCAGTGAATCTGATTTCACCTGTGCCAAAGTGCTATTAGCAGACAGAGCGACAAGTACGACACTGACTGATAATACATAACGAAATAAATTCGATGGTATCCATTTCAAAATAAACATCTTGCAAAGATATGATTATTATCAGTCATTCGCAACATAAATTCTATTTTCTTTTATGGGCACCGCAAATCTTTCCGTCAATTTACCACAAATCTTACCGCCAATTCTTTTGGAAATATTTGGTTTTTTGCATATTTCAAAATAATTCCTATATTTGCAACGCCTGTTCTAAAACAGATGTATTAGAACAAATGTTTTATATGAAATTAGATTATATTAGGTAGCTGATTATGCCAAGGAGTGCATTTTTTTCAAAGGAGGAGATAATTGCAGCGGCATTGCGGATTGTGCGTTCAAAAGGTATGGAAGGGCTGTCCGCAAGGTCGCTCAGCAAGGAACTCAATTGTTCCCTGAGTCCGATTTTCACCGTCTATGAGAATATGGACCAGATGAAGAACGACGTACGTGTCGCTGCCGGCAAAATATTCGATGCCTATGTGGAGGATGTCACGGATTATATGCCGGCATTCAAGGAATATGGGATGAGGCTGGTACGGTTCGCGGTCCAGGAGCCGGTCATCTTCAGGATATTGTTCCTTGAGCCGGGAGCATCCAACACCTATGATTCCTCTAAAGCAAATGAATGTTTGCAGGTCATCAGGAAAGCTTACGGATTGAGCCAAGAGCAGACTGATATGCTTTTCAGGCAGATGTGGCCCCTTGCCTGTGGGCTTGCAATGCTGAATTCAAGGAACCCCAAGGCTTATTCGGAAGAAACAATCAGTGAAATACTCTCGTGCGAGTTTACGAGTATGATGCATTTCATAAAATCCGGCAAAGAGGTGATGAACATCACGCCTCACACCCGCAGACCGGATGAAAGAACAACATTGGAACTATAAAATTGCCGCCTTCGGCGGAGTTGAAATAAGATAAAAACTAAAATTATGTTAATACGACTTG
>JBJEBO010000174.1:0-14203 GCA_051870155.1 Candidatus Cryptobacteroides sp. | reverse complement strand
CGGCGCCCATCGCGAGTATGACGGTTGCAGCACCGGTCACTGCATCACCTCCTGCAAAGACACCAGGTCTTGTAGTCACACCGTCTGCATCTGCAGTTATACATCCTCTCCTGTTGGTCTCAAGGCCTGAAGTAGTCTTGGCAATCAACGGATTAGGAGAAGTTCCCAAAGACATTATGACCGTATCGGTCTCGATTTCAAATTCAGAACCGGGAACAGGCACAGGCGACCTTCTGCCACTCTCGTCCGGTTCCCCAAGTTCCATTTTTATACATCTCACAGCCTTTACCCAGCCCTTCTCATCTCCAATCACCTCAACAGGGTTGGTAAGCATCTCAAAACGGACACCCTCTTCCTTCGCGTGGTGAACTTCCTCACGACGAGCAGGCAATTCATTCTCGGTCCTTCTATATACGATAGTCGTATCCGCCCCGAGACGGAGCGCCGTCCTGGCAGCATCCATAGCCACATTTCCTCCACCCACGACAACTGTTTTCGAACCGGCATAAACAGGAGTCAAATAATCGTTCCTGTAGGCCTTCATAAGGTTGTTCCTTGTCAGGAACTCATTTGCTGAGAACACTCCGTTGAGATTCTCGCCAGGGATTCCCATAAACTTAGGAAGACCTGCTCCGGAACCCACAAATACGGCTGAGAAACCTTCTTCATCAAGAAGTGAATCCACAGTCACCGTCCTTCCTGCGACAACATCCGTTTCTATCTTCACTCCAAGAGCCTTTACGGATGCGATTTCTGCTGCTACAACCCTTTCCTTCGGGAGCCTGAACTCAGGTATTCCATATTCAAGTACTCCACCTGGAGAATGAAGAGCTTCGAAAATAGTTACATCATATCCTGCTTTCGCAAGATCGCTCGCGCAGGCAAGACCGGCAGGACCGCTTCCGATCACAGCCACTTTATGCCCATTCGCAGGAGCTACATTCACCTTTATTCCGCCATTCTCTCTGCTGTAATCAGCCACGAAGCGTTCCAATTTTCCAATGGCCACAGGCTCAGCCTTCACTCCGAGAATGCAACTTCCCTCACACTGGGTTTCCTGAGGACATACCCTTCCGCAAACAGCAGGAAGAGATGAATCCCTTGCGATTACCTCCGCGGCGCCGGAGAAATCTCCTTCAGCAATGTGAGCTATGAACTCTGGAATCGACACTCCCACAGGGCAAGACGACACACAACGGGGATTCTTGCAATGGAGGCATCTTGATGCCTCCAGAACAGCTTCTTTTTCATCATATCCGTAGCAGACCTCCTCGAAATTGGTTGCACGGACCTTAGGATCCTGTTCCCTTACCGGAACTCTGGGTATCTTGTTTGCCATTATTGTCCCCTCCCTATTTTACAGATATGAGGCTCAGCCTCACGCTCTTTTGTCTTATACATTCCCTGACGTCTCATAGCCTCGTCAAAATCAACGAGGGCTCCGTCGAACTCTGGTCCTTCAACGCAGGCGAACCTTGTCTTACCGCCCACAGTAACCCTGCACGCTCCGCACATTCCTGTTCCGTCCACCATCAACGTATTGAGGCTGACTATGATAGGGATATTTAACTTTCCAGCAGTCAGGGCTGCAAACTTCATCATTATCATAGGACCTATCGCCACCGCCTTTGTATATGTACGTCCCTCCTCTGCAACGAGTTTTTCGAGACGGGCGGTGACAAGTCCCTTGAAGCCTTCAGAACCATCATCCGTGCACACATAAAGATTGTCGCAAACGGATGCGAGTTCATCCTTGTAGATTATCAATTCCGAAGATTTGGCACCGAGTATCACATCTACGGCAACTCCCCTCTCGTGCAACCATTTGGCCTGAGGATAAACAGGAGCGGCTCCGACACCACCGGCTATGAACACATATCTCTGTTCCTTAAGTGATTCAAGGTCTTCCCCGACAAAGTCCGACGGCACACCGAGAGGACCTGCAACATCGCAGAAGCAATCTCCCTCATTCAAGGCGCAGATATCCTCGGTGGAAGCTCCTATTCTCTGTGTAACAATGGTAACAGTACCTTTTTCAGCATCATAATCGCTGATTGTCAATGGTATGCGTTCCCCTTTTTCCTCAGCTCTGACGATGAGGAACTGCCCCGGACGGGCAGATGCCGCAAGACGCGGTGCGCTGACCACCATCTTGCAAACAAGAGGGGTCAGCATCTCTTTGGAAATGACTTTAAATGCCATAATATCAATTATCAGTCTTATGTACCTCATATCCAAGTTTTTCGATAGCAGCTGCGAGTTTAGCCTCATCGGTCTTGGATGCGTCATATTTGATTGTCACGGTCTGATCCTCAAGAGAGACTTTCAGATCCTTGACACCTTTTTCAAATGCTATATTCTCGTTTACCTTCTTCACACAACTCTCACAATGGAGATGGACCTTGAAGGTCACAGTGCAGATATTCTTGACTTTTTTGTCGTTAGCTGATGATTCAACAGGATTTTTGGATACTGTTGCGGCACAAGCGGCAGTTGTCGTTCCAATAGTCAGCGCAAAGGCGGCAAACAATGTAAAAAAGCTTTTCAGATTCGTTTTCATAATGATTTCGTTTGAAAAGTGATGCAAATATAATTAAAAATACAAAAACACACTTTTAATTTTTCCAAAGGGTAAAACGGACTCCGAGATAAACCTTGACACCCATCAGAGGTCCCCAGATGGCACTTGCATCAAATGATGCCTGCCTTGCATCTACGTGTCCGTGCTCATCCTTCACACTTCCGAGGATGACATCTTTCTGGCGAAAATTGGTAAGGTTCTCTCCTCCAAGATAAAGGTCAACTCCTTTGAAACGTTTCGTAACCTGAAGATAAAGAAGCGGATACACCGGTGTTCTTCCGTTCTTGTAAAGAAGATTTCCGTTTTCGTCCTTAAGATCTTTCATAAAATCATAAACCCTTGAAGAACCATTCAGGGAAGCAGTGAAATCAAAGATCCATTTGTTCAGATTAGTCGCGTACTGAAGGTTGAGCACTCCTTTGAAACGGCTGGTCATCGGCTTCTCGACAAGCCCCTTGTTTTTCAACTCAATCTTCGCATCGGTGTATCTTGCAGTGAGAGTCACCGTAAACCTCTCCACCGGCTCTATGTTGAAATCCAATTGATAGCTGTTAGTATATGAGCGTTTCCCGTCGAGATTATAAAAATGTATCTCTGTCGCAGCCTGTTCATAGTCCACCACCATTTGCTGGGCGAACTGGGTGCGGAAATAGTCGAAGCTTACATAAGTATTGGAATTGAAAGGAATGTAATAGGTGATGTTGCCTCCGAATGTCCAGGCATCCTCAAGCAAATGGTTTCCATATTCCCCGACATATTCCTTACCGGTGGAGAACACCCCGATGTTGTCGATTAAAGGAGTTGCAGTACGCAATCCCCTGCCTCCGTTCGCTCTGATTACAATCTCATCAATAGGAGTGTATTTAAGAGTGAGACGAGGGGTAAAACGCACTCCGGCAGTATTATACCAGTCAGCCCTCAGACCGAGAATGGATGAGAACTTGTCTCCTGCGTGGAAAGTGTACTCACCAAATATACCGGCATTGACAAGGTCGGTTTTGACGTCCTCTGCATTTGCCTGAGGATTGGCAATGGTTCTCCTTAGGAAATGCTCGTCATATCGGTCGTAGGTGGAACTGAGTCCGAGAGTAAATTTATGTGATTCATTTATCTCATTCTGATACAACAGATTGAGAAAGCCTGAATGTTGACCTGCAAGATATGTGGTGGCTCCGAATGCAGAATCCATCTTCATATAATTGTAGTCAGCAACAAGGGCTATATTCTGCGAATTGTCCTCCACAAGAGGGACACCGACCTTGAGATATCCGTTTATGGAACGGTTGGTGATGTCGGAGCCCCAAGGAGTATAATCCCCTATAAGTGAATAGGTGTTGCGGTCATATCCTTCCTGTCCTCCCCTGCGGCTGTCCTGAAGGGCACGCACCCCGAAGCGCACCTGTACGCCATTGTCCGCATAATAGAGCCATCTGTTAGAAAGATTGAATTGCAACATCTTCGGGTCGTCAAGATAGCCGTCGTGATTGTGGTCGAAGGCCTTGAAGTTGCCTGAAACGTGTCCGAGGAGGACTGTACTCCATTTTTCACCAATCTGAAGAGAGGAAGCTATATTAAAGTCGGTCTTGGTGTCGTTCATCACAGATGCATTGAGGAAAAGCGGTTTCTCGTCAGTAGGCTTCCTGTGTTCGAGGTTTATCTGCCCTGTGATGGATTCAACTCCGTTGATTACAGATGAAGAGCCTTTTGCTATCTGGATGCTTTCAAGCCACTGTCCAGGGACGTATGAAAGTCCGAATGGTGCGGCAAGTCCGCGCATTACAGGTCTGTTCTCATCCAGCATCTGGGTATATGTGCCGCTTAGTCCGAGCAATCTGATCTGACGTGCTCCTGTGACAGCATCAGAATAACCCACCGTTACACTCGCCGAGTTTTCGAAACTCTCTGCAAGGTTGCAGCACGCCATTTTACATAGACCTGCAGCCGAAATGACTTCCGTTCTGATAGGTTTCCCCTTGGAAAGATAATTACCGGCCTGTCTGCCTACAAAAACAGTTGCCTCAAGGCTGTCCGTACGGTCCTTGTATATGTCTGCCGTATCAATTTGTGTTAGGTTCTGTGCAGAAAGGCTCAAAGTCGCCGCCATTGATGCGGCAAAAAATGCTATAATTCTTGTTTTCATTTTGTCTGATTTTAGGAATCTGAAAATATAGCTGAGTCAGATTCAATAAGGTTCATATTAATTTATAACACACATTCAGGTCCAATGCCTAAGACACGGACCAAAATTGTATGAACCTTAAATCAGATTCTCCAAAATCCAAACTTTGAAAGAATTGTCCTGACTGCATCGGATGGTACTGGAATCCTTACAGGACGAGTAAAACCGCGATATATGTCCGGCAGAATCGTTTCAAATGACTCCACCAAAGGGCAATGACCGCAATGACAAGAAAAATGATGATTATTATGTCCATCTCCCTTTGGCGATATGCCCGGGACGACAAGCACACTTATTTCATTAAAACAGCAGGAGTTGTCGCTCTCCAATTCCTCTGAGGTACATTCCTCAGTCTCACAACCTGAATGGCAGGTGTGGTGGCAGGAATGGCAATGGTCGTCGGGATGGACATCGGAACATTCAATGCCTTCGGCAAGAAGCCTCACCACGCTGTCTCCCGTATGGCGACAGGTGTGCACATCGAAACCCGACACGCACAACACGTACCACAATGCCACCAAAGCGGAAAAAAGTTTTATATGAATATTCCTTTTCACAATTTGCAAAATTATCATTTTTTCAACAGAACTCCAAATTTTATGTTTCTTAAGTTTCGCAAATTGCACAAGCCTCGATTTTCCAATGAATTATCATTTGCGAAACTTGAGTTATGTTTTTTGGAAGTTCTTTCATATATTTGTGCAGATATACGGAATATGTATGAAAACGAATGTTGTTATAATGGCAGGTGGAGTCGGAAGCAGGCTATGGCCTCTGAGCACTCCGGAAAGACCCAAGCAATTCATAGATTTGCTTGGCACAGGCAAATCGTTGATACAATTGACGATGGATCGCTTCCTTCCAATTTGCTCAAAGGAAGACTTCTGGGTGGTGACATCAGAGCGTTACGCCGATGAGGTTGCAAGACATCTTCCGGACATCCCGGCCGACCATATACTCACCGAACCTCAGGCAAGGAACACAGCCCCCTGCATTGCATACGCAAGTAGAAAAATCGCCTCCGTATGTCCCGACGCCAATGTTATAGTTACCCCTTCGGACGCGGCCGTCCTCGACAATAAGACTTTCACAGCCGCAATTTCCTCCGCACTGGCGCACACTTCATCATCAGACTCTATAGTAACCATAGGAATCACCCCTTCCCGTCCAGAAACGGGATATGGATACATCCACTGCAAGAAAGCCGTATCAGGAGAAGTATGCAAAGTGGAAGAGTTCAAAGAGAAACCCTCACTTGAAATCGCCCAAAAATATCTCGCCGACGGCAACTACCTATGGAATGCAGGTATATTCATCTGGAACATCCGCGCAATTAACGACCATATACGCGAATACGCCCCACAGATAGCGTCCGTGATGGATGAATTGGAACCGAGTCTGAACACTCCGGAAGAAAAGGCAAGGCTTGCCGTTCTTTTTCCACAATGCGAAAAAATTTCAATTGATTTCGCGGTGATGGAGAAAGCTTCCGACATCTTTGTCGTGCCTTGTGATCCCCAATGGAGTGACCTCGGCACCTGGAAATCTGTAATGGAGCAAAGGAATGCTTCCGCAGAAGGGAATGTCGTTTCTGAGGGTGATGTGAGACTGTTCGGATGTTCGGACTGCATCATCAACGTTCCCCAGGGCGGAAAAATCATCATCGATGGATTAAAAGGCTATGCCGTAGTGCGCAACGGTGATGACCTGCTGATCTGTCCGATTGAAAACGAACAAAAAATAAAAGACTATCTTCAGTCAAAATGACAGAAAGGACACATTATAAGACCATTGTCATATCCGACATACATTTGGGTTACCGTCAGGCGAAAGCCGACCAGGTGATCCGATTCTTAAGTTCTGTCGATTGCGACAAACTTATATTGAACGGCGACATTGTTGATGGATGGCAACTGACAAAGTCGGGAGAATCAAGATGGCGTCCGGAATATACGGCGCTGATGAAGGTTTTTATGAAGATGATGGAGAATAATGGAACAGAAATCATCTATATTGTGGGCAACCACGATGAATTCCTTCTCAATGTTGTCCCGTTCGATACGGAACAGTTGAAAATATACCAGGATTATGTTCTGGATGAATGTGGTCACAAGTTCTTCGTCACCCACGGGGACGTATTCGATGACATCAGCACGAATATGAGATGGCTCGCGAAACTCGGAGATGTGGCATACAGAATATTGCTCAGGCTTAATGCCATCTACAACAGATATCGTCTTGCCAAAGGGAAAGCCGGTTCTACGTTCTCGCAGTCGCTCAAACTTAAAGTAAAGTCAGCGGTATCATCGGCTTCGGGATTCGAAACAATGGTACAGGAAGTGGCGAAGGCGAGGAAATGCGACGGAGTGATTTGTGGTCATATTCACCATCCGGAAGACAAGATGATCGGGAAAGTGAGATACCTTAATTCGGGCGACTGGGTGGAGACGATGTCAGCCCTTCTCGAGGATGAGAATGGTAACTGGCGGATAATGTATTATACAAAGGAATTCGAAAAATAAAAACCTTAAAGGCTCAATTATATGAAATTCATATTCACAGTCCAGGGAGAAGGAAGGGGACATCTCACCCAGGCACTCTCGATGGCGAAATTGCTTAGAGCAGCCGGTCACGAAGTGCCTCTCGTCCTTGTTGGTGCAAGCAAGTCTCGCAAACTGCCTGAATTTTTCAGGAGCGGCATCGGTGCTCCAATCATTCAATATGACAGTATGAATTTCCTTCCGTCCTCTTCTAACAGGAAGCCTAATATGGTGAGGACGGTCCTGTACAACGGTGCAGTCCTGTTCAAATATTTCAAAAGCATCAGGAAAGTTGCTAAAATAATAAAAGAGTCTGGGGCTGACGCCGTAATCAATTTTTATGAAATGATTACTGGAATGGCCTATCTTATCCATCGTCCCAAAGTTCCGGTAATCTGCATAGGTCACCAATATCTTTTTTCACACAAAGATTTCGGTCTGCCTCACATTAAATACCCGGAATATCCGGGACTCGCCCTGTTCACTGATATAACAAAGCACGGGGCCTCCCTTCTTTTAGCATTGTCATTCAGACCTATGGAGGATGATCCAAAGCATAAGATCAAAGTTGTTCCTCCCCTGCTGCGGCAGGCTGTGCTCCAGATGAGAGACGACGGCACTCCAATCGTGGACGGAGACTATATCCTCGGCTATATGCTGAATGCTGGATTTGCCCAGGATGTTTTGGATTGGCACAAAGAGCATCCTGAGGTACCACTGAGATTTTTCTGGGACAAATGGGATGAGGATCCTGTGAAAAAAATCGACGACACATTGTTTTTCCATATAATTGACGACCGGGAGTTCTTGCGGCAGATGGCAGGATGCAAGGCTTATGCGAGCACAGCAGGATTCGAATCCGTATGCGAGGCGGTGTATCTTGGGAAACCTATTCTTATGGTTCCATCCCATATTGAGCAGGAGATTAATGCATTCGACGCCTCCAAAAGCGGCGCCGGCGTTAGGGCGGACAGTTTCGACTTATCCAAACTTCTCGAATTTGCAGAAAATTACACTCCGGTAGAGGGTTTCATTGACTGGGTTCGTTCCGCTGACAAGGTTATATTGAAAGCTATTGAAGATGTTTGCAAGAAGTGAAATATGTTAAGATGTAAAGAAATAATTATCTTTTTTAGAAAAAATCTCGAAAAAATTTGGAAGATTAAAATAAAACACATACCTTTGCAATCCCAATTCGGAAGACACCCTGCAAGGTTAATCTGAAAAGGTCGGTTTGATTCGTTAGCTCAGTTGGTAGAGCACAACACTTTTAATGTTGGGGTCTTGGGTTCGAGCCCCAAACGGATCACAAGTTCTTTCAATAATTCTGCTTCCTTAGCTCAGTTGGTAGAGCACGACACTCTTAATGTTGGGGTCCAGGGTTCGAGCCCCTGAGGGAGCACAAAGAAGCCCTTTGCAATTATCTGCGAAGGGCTTCTTTTTATTTCCGTCGGTTGAAGGCGTTGGCGGCGATGATGATGCCGAGAACTATTGCTATGGTTATTTTGATTGACAGGATGCCGGAATTTAGGGCGGCTCCGAGCTGACCTGAGGAAATGTAATATGCAGCCCAGAAAACTCCTCCTCCCGGAATCATAGGGAAGGCTCCGCAAATCAGGAAGACAGTGCTCGGGCATTTGAATAATATTGCAAAATAGCGTGAAAGGAATGCCACCACTGTGGCACCGAAAAAAGTAGCAGCGGTCGGACCGACAGGAGTGAGACGCAGGAAGGCGAGATATACCATCCAGCCAACCATTCCCACGACTCCCGCGGAAAGATAATGCTTTCTCGGGGCTCCGAAAAGAATGGCAAATGCGGAAGTACCTACCAAGGCGGCAAGCGCCTGGATCGGATATGAAGACATAAAACGGTCGGTGAGTGCTCCGGTGAGCTGAATGACACCACCAGCGAACCAGCCGTGTATTTTGAATGAAAGGCAAACGCCTATCGCAATGCAGAGGAACATCATCAATGCATCGAGAAGTCTTGTAATACCGGCAAGGTAATCTTCATTACCTATGTCTCTCAAACCATTGGTGAAAGCCACTCCCGGAATCAGAAGAATCATAGTTCCTACTACCATATTGCCGAGGTGTTCTCCAAATCCAAAAGAATGGAAGCCGATACATAGAAAAGTTCCAATCAGCCCTGCACAGATGTTGCCCAAAGCCTTTGTTAGATAAGGATTTCCCACCTTCATCATAAAGAAATGAAGGATGACGGCCGCCACCAAGGAGGCGAGGCAATCCATCAGACTTCCTCCAAAAATGCAGCAGAAGCCAAAGCAGCCGAAGGCGGCTCCGAGATATTGTTCCCAGGCAGGTTTGCAAGGCATCGACTTGATTCTTTCAAGCCTATTCCGCGCCTGAGACAATGACAGATTCTCAGAAGCTATGTCCCTTGAAAGTTGATTGACTTCCACAACTTTGTCGAGCCTCGATCCCTTGATTGGAATAAATTCAGCATTGGCATAGGATTTTCCAGTCGTGAAAATGCCGTTGCTCAAGACAAAGAATTTCTCCCCTGTCTCACCATAATGCCCGGCGATTCTCTCCATCGTCTCCTCAACGCGGGAAATTTCCGCACCATTCTCCAAAAGGATGCGTCCCGCCTCGGAGGCAAACTCCAAAACTTCCTCGCTGCTATGTTTTTCCATTTTTATTTACCTATAGAAAGATAATGTGGACCGAAACGTTCAAATGCAGCACGGTCCAATTCCTCACGATGGTCAGGATGGGCTATGCTGATCAATAGTTTTGCCCTTTCCTGCATAGAACGTCCGTAAAGATCCACCGCTCCATATTCTGTTACCACATAGTGCACGTGCGCCCTGGTCGTGACGATTCCACCTCCGTTTATGATAGTTGGTGCGATCTTACTCTCCCCTTTCTTCGTGCAAGACGGCATCGCAATAATCGCCTTTCCGCCTTCGGACAAAGAGGCTCCGAAAACAAAATCACATTGTCCTCCTACCCCTGAATAAAATTTGGTTCCAATCGAGTCGGCACAGACCTGTCCCGTAAGATCAATCTGGACAGCCGAATTGATCGCGGTCATCTTCGGATTTCGGGATATGACATAAGGGTCGTTCGTATATCCCACATCCATCATCGACACCATAGGGTTATCGTCTATGAAATCATATACTTCCTGTGACCCCATAAGGAATGTAGAAACAAGTTTGCCTTTATCTGTGACCTTGTTGCTGCCATCAATGACACCTTTACGCACAAGGTCGAGGACTCCGTCTGCGAACATCTCGGTATGTACTCCAAGATGTTTATGATTGCCAAGCTGTGCAAGGACTGCGTTAGGTATGGCTCCGATTCCCATCTGAAGACAAGCTCCGTCCTCAATCAGGGCTGCACAATTCTTTCCTATGGCAGTCTCCACCTCATCAGGATCACTGAAATGAGCTGGTTCAAGAGGATTATCACCTTCAACGAAAATATCTATCATCGACATAGGTATCATCGCCTGCCCCCAGGCACGTGGAACATTTTTATTCACAACGGCAATTACTGTATGAGCACACTCAATTGCAGCAAGGGTTGCATCCACTGAAGTTCCCAAAGACACAAAACCGTGCTTGTCAGGAGGACAAACCTGAATCATCGCAACATCACATCTCAATGCCCCGCACCTGTAAAGTCTCTGGGTCTCGCTAAGGAATACAGGGATATAATCTGCATAACCGCTCTGAACCCCCTTGCGAACATTGGCTCCGATGAAAAAACCCTGATGGAAGAATATGCCATTATATTTAGGATCAGTATAAGGAGCTGCACCTTCAGTGTGGAGATGATGGATATATACATCCTTCAACTCCCCGGCATCACCTCTTCTGCAAAGTGCATCAATCAATAATTTGGGAGCGCTGGCTACGCTGCTGAAATGGATATGGTCGCCCGATTTTACTACCTTTACGGCCTCGTCGGCAGATACAAAATGGATTTCAGTGTTCATTATGTGTTGATTAAAATGTGTCAGCGAATAAATGTTTTGAAGAGTTTCAAATCCGATTCAAGCACCTGTTTACCGCACTGGGACCTGAGAACCCGATAACTGTGACAGTCAGAACCAGCTGCACTGTACCAACCGTTTTTCAGTATGTACAAAGCCTTTTTCCGCACAGTATCTCCATAGAACCCCGTCAATGACGGATAATTGAGTTGGAAATGTACGCCTGATTCCAAAAGAGGCTTATAATCCTCCAAAGAGAGATACCTGTATCTTTCAGGATGCGCCAACAAAGGCATATAACCCGCGTCAATTACATCCTGCAACATTTCCGCAAGATTGACAGGAGCATACATAGTGGATGTTTCAACAAGGAGAAAACCATCATCCCCTATAAGGAGATCTTTCTTTTCAAGGCGCTCCTCAAACAGTGAATCCATCATATATTCTGCTCCCAAATGCAAACGGACAGTCCCCTTATATGCCTGGCGGAGTTCATTGAACTTAGATTTCAAACTCTCCGTCTTGTTCGGAACATCCTCCATTATATGCGACGTACACCACATATCGCGTATGCCAAGACTTTCCTGATATGCCAAAATATCAAGTGACTCCTTTATTGAACGGACACCGTCATCCACACCTGGCAAAATGTGTGAATGACGGTCAACCATTCCGGTAAGATATCCTTGTTCAAAAGAAGATTTTTTCTTTAAAAAATCAAACATTCCAACAATTTTTATTCTTCTTCCTCCTCATCGGTTATTCTATATCCGTATCCATACCCCCCCCGTAACCGTAGCCATAGCCATAACCATAGCCGTATCCGTATCCGTAACCATAACCGTATCTACGGCTTGAATAATCAACTCCATTAAGAATGATGGCGAGGTGATTGTATTTGTTTGTATTATAGATGGCATCAATTGCAGGAACTACACGCTTGTCAAGCAGACCTGCACGAGTAACCATCAAAGTCATATCAACATATTGCGTGATAATGCTTGCATCTGCAACGATATCGACAGGAGGACAGTCAAAGAAGACATAGTCATATTCCTTCTTTAATTCTTCGACCAATTTTCCGAACTCATCCTTGAGGAGGAGCTCTGTAGGATTCGGAGGAATAGAACCGACAGGAATGAGGTCAAAGCCTGCAGATTCTATCTTATGTACAGTATCGTGCCAATCTGCAACTCGACCGCCCAAATATGCAGTGAGTCCTTTTGCCTTATGATTTATATCAAATGAGTCACTCATTGTAGCTTTCCTGAGGTCAACATCCACAACCACGACCTTAACATCCTTCAATGCAACTGAAGCGGCAAGGTTCATCAATGTGAAGGTCTTTCCGGCTCCTGCGTTGAAAGAAGTGGTCATAACAACCTTCGCGCAATCCTTCTTTCCGAGCATCATATCAATGTTGGTACGAAGCACACGGAATGCTTCGTTGATACCATCGCGTTTGCCTGGCTTGACATAGACCTGTGATTTGCCATCGGTCTTTTTGGAACGTTTGAAAAAGCCGAGCCTGTTTTTCTTTGAAACCACTGGTATCTCTGCGAGGAACGGAGTAGCAAGATTACTGAAATCTTTCTTGCTCCTTACCGTGTAGTCAATCATCCTCATAAGGAAAATGACTCCAAAAGGTATTCCCAGTCCGAGAATCAAAGCTACCAACACAACCATCATTTTGTTCGGGGAAACCGGAATCGGAGAACCATTCGGATTCATAATAACCCTTGTATTTCCAACATTCACAAGACTCGCAAGCTCATTCTCCTCCCTTCTCTGAAGCAGGAAGAGATAGAGTTCCTCCTTGAGTTTCTGCTGTCTCTGGATTGTAAGGAGTTCGAGTTCCTGACCTGAGCTCGATGCCATCCTGGAGAGGATTTGCTGTTCCTGCCTATCAATTTTGGAGGCCTGGAGCTGGAGGGTGGAGATAAGGTTGTCAATGGAGCGGAGGATGGCGCTGCGGATTGAGAGCATAGCGGCATTCATATCAGCCACAACAGGGTTGTTCTCTCCACTGCTTGCAAGAAGCCTATCCCTCTGGAGGACGAGATCGTTGTACTCTCCTATTTGCTTGTCAACAGATGCGCTCTGAAGTCCAAGGTTCGCCGGGATGAGCGAATGGACATTTCTCGGATCATTGAGATAATCCTTGATATACTGTGCAATGGACAATTGGTTATTCACCTCGAAAGCCTTTTTCGCATAGTCGCTTGACTCATCAAGATATGCCTGCGCCACTGCCTTGATATCAGTAAGATTATTCTTTTCCTTGTATGTCTTAAGGTTACCCTCGATACCACCAAGTTCCTTTTCAATGACCACAAGCCTGTCATTTATGAATTCGGATGTTTTCTTGGCTGAACGGTTCTTATTGTTGATCCATACCTCGTTATAAATGTCGAGCAAATGGTTGATGACACTTTCGGCGCGAAGCGGATATCTGTCATTCAGGCTGAACACAAGGACCGTGGATTCCTTACCGGACAAGCTGACGGACAAATTCTGTCCTATCCTCTTTGCAACGGACATACTGTTGCTCCAAGACACCCTGATATCATTTTCAAATTTGTCAACAGTTGTTGGTATTAGAGAAATATGTCCAACCGGCGTAGCCAATGTATCCCCAAGCGCGCCATTCACTTCACCTTCAAGCTCATCGGCACCAACAGTGAAATCCTTAAGGCATACATTTCCGTCACCAAGGTTGGATACCGTAAAGGCAAAACCTTTTTTCGGAGTGTCGGCAATGAGCCTGAGCTCAATCGGTGAATTTTGATACAATTCTACGTCGCGCAGGAACTGTTTTTCCAAATATGTCGTTTCAAGCCCAAGCCTTTCCACAACCATAGACATAAGATCTGGCGAAGTAAGAGCCTCAATTTCATTGTAAACGCTGTTGTTATAACGCATACGCATCATTCCGGA